>JAAVIG010000052.1 GCA_014796735.1 Oscillospiraceae bacterium | reverse complement strand
TACCTCATCTACAGAAACATTTGCTAACATCGCTACGCATGCCTGTCCACACAAATATTCTGTAGGTTGTTTAATATATTGTATCATTGTTTAGTCCTAAAACAGAGACTGTGCCGCCTCCTGCTTTTCCTTGTTAGCTTTAATAATCTTCTGACGCGAAAATTCTTCCCTTTCCTTTTCCTCGAGAGCGTTTGTAATAAACTTCACCTGCTCGGTATACCGCGGTATAAGTATATTTTTCAAAGCGTTGGCTCTTTTTTGAGTCTTTTTGATAGCTACCGACAAACGGTAAATGCTGTTTTCTATCTCCGCAAGAGTTGCCACCATTTGCTTTGCCTTGTTAAAGCAAATATACGCTCGGTCAAACTGGCTGTTGGTAAGCATTGGGCTGTACGGCATGAACGTCGGCTCCTCGTCTATCGTGACGGTGGGAAGCTCAACTCCCATTACACTGCGGTAAGCCACCCTTACACCCGTTTCCTCGGGTATCTGCTTAGTCAAAGGCGTAACAACACCTAACATTATATTAGCAACCTCAAGGGATTTATAAGCGTCCGCAAAAACCTTGTCAATACTGCCTCTTATCTCCTTTGCCTTATCGGACAAGCTTACCATTTCCCTTATTAAAATGTTGTGCTTCCGATCCATAAGCTCATAGCCCAAACGCGCCTGTGCCAAGGAACGCTTTGACGCCATCAGGTTGCCTTTGGTAGGAAATATCTGCTGAGCCATAAGCCGCACCGCCTTTCATTGTCGTATAGTACCGTTATCAAGCAAAAAACGAATATTAACACAGTCCAAACAGACCGCAGTTATATTTTTTCCGTGCCGCTGTTAAAGCTTACTTAAAAAACCTTTCAGCACGGCTCTTATCGTAATTTTCGGAGATCAGCTTTTCGTTCATTCGGTCAAGCTCGCCTACGGGCAGCATACACAGCAGATCCCACGCAAGATTAAGCGTCTCGTCAATAGAGCGGTTTTCCTCAAAGCCTTGGTTCAAGAAATACTTTTCGAACGCCGCGCCAAAGCTCATATACGCCTTATCGGTTTCCGAAAGCTCATCCTCGCCGATTACCGAAGCCAGTGAACGCGCGTCCTGAACCTTTGCGTAAGCCGAAAACAGCTGATTTGATACATCGGGGTGATCGGGTCTTGTATATCCCTCGCCTATTCCGTCCTTCATAAGTCTGGACAGTGATAAAAGCACCGAAAGTCCAGGATAAACGCCCGTCTGGTCAAGGTTTCGGTCAAATACTATCTGCCCCTCGGTAATATACGCGGTAAGGTCGGGTATTGGGTGAGTAATATCATCGTTGGGCATCGTTAATATCGGTATCTGTGTAACCGAGCCGCTGCTGCCCTCAATAACTCCCGCCCTCTCGTAAAGCGAAGCAAGGTCGGAATACAAATATCCGGGATAACCCTTTCTTCCGGGAATCTCACCCTTTGAGGAGCTGAATTCGCGCAAAGCCTCCGCATAAGAAGCAATATCGGTCATAATAACCAATATATGCATGTTTTTTTCATAAGCCAGATATTCCGCCACCGTCAAAGCGCAGCGTGGGGTCAAGGTACGCTCGATAATGGGATCGTTGGACATATTCAGGAACATAACAACGCGTTCTATCGCTCCCGATTCCTCAAAGCTGCGGCGGAAGTAATCCGCAACGTCGTTCTGAACGCCCATAGCCGCAAATACAACTGCAAAATCCTTCCCTTCCGAATCCGCTATCTTTGCCTGACGCACTATCTGTACAGCAAGCTTGTTATGTGAAAGACCGGAGCCCGAGAAGATAGGAAGCTTCTGACCTCTGATAAGGGTCATTAAGCAGTCTATTGAGCTTATACCCGTATGAATATAGTTTCTGGGATAAGAACGTGCAACGGGATTTAAGGGCTTGCCGTTAATATCGGCGTATTTTTCGGGGAAAACGGGTCCCAGCCCGTCAATAGGCTTTCCAACGCCGTTAAAAACTCTGCCTAACATTTCCGAAGCAAGAGGCAGCTCCAAAGGCTTACCTCCAAACACCGTTTTGGTGTTTTCGAGAGAAAGTCCGCCAGTGCCCTCGAATACCTGTAATACAACCCTGTCTCCGTCCATCTGAACAACGCGCCCCATACGCTTGGAGCCGTCGTTTAAATAAATGGATGCTATTTCGTCATATCCTACGCCGGTCACTCCCTCCAGACAAACCAGAGGACCGTTTATAGACGTAAGACCTGCGTACTGTATCGACATATTACTCAGTCGGCGTTGAAAAACCGCTTACAAACCTAAGCAATTTTTTACGCTTCTCCTTTCGATTTTTCTGCAAGCTTGAACATATTCTATATAAATATGAACAATATTAAAATTAAGCCGCTTCTTCAATCAGCTTTGCGATTGTTTCCTCGATTTCCCTTTCATAATCCTCAAACATCTGAAGCCTATCGTTAGGAATATCGTATTTTATCTTTATCAGCTTATCGAACAAGCCCGTTTTTACAACAGAGGAGAACAAAACACCCTTTCCAAGTGCGCTGTAAGCCTCATGATAAAGCTTTAATATTACTTTCATCATCAACATTTGTTTTTCAAGAGGAACATAAGTATCGTCCTTATGAAAAGCGTTCTGCTGCAAAAAGCCCACGCGGATAACTCTTGCCGTTTCTATAATAAGCTTCTGATCATCGGGCAGAACGTCCGCGCCGATAAGCTTTACTATTTCCATAAGGTTGTTTTCCTCAACAAGCAGAGTTGAAATTTCCTGCCTTAAAGGCATAAATTCCTTCCCTACGTTTTCGGAATAATAGGGCGCCAAGTCCTCGGTATATTCGGAATAGCTTGTCATCCAGTTGATAGCAGGGTAATGTCTCGCGTACGCAAGAGATTTGTCCAATGCCCAGAAGCAGCGCACAAAACGCTTTGTGTTCTGCGTTACCGGCTCGGAAAAGTCGGAGCCCTGCGGGGAAACCGCGCCGATAATAGTAACGCTGCCCTCGCTGTCGTTTAAGGTCTGAACATATCCCGCGCGCTCGTAAAACTCCGAAAGTCTTGAAGGCAGATACGCAGGGAATCCCTCCTCCGCGGGCATTTCCTCCAGACGTCCCGAGATCTCGCGGAGAGCCTCTGCCCAGCGGCTGGTGCTGTCCGCCATTATGGCTATATGATAACCCATGTCGCGGTAATATTCCGCAAGGGTGATACCCGTATAAATAGACGCTTCACGCGCCGCAACAGGCATATTTGACGTATTTGCGATAAGCACTGTTCTGTCGGTAAGAGGTCTGCCCGATTTAGGGTCGATAAGCTCGCTGAACTCTTCGAGAACCTGCGTCATTTCGTTTCCTCGTTCACCGCAGCCGATATATACGATAATATCAGCGTCACACCATTTCGCAAGCTGATGCTGTGTCATTGTCTTGCCGGTGCCGAAGCCTCCCGGAATGGCAGCCGCACCGCCCTTTGCGATAGGCAGTATGGAATCCACTATACGCTGTCCCGTGATCAAAGGCTTTGTGATAGGCAAACGGCGTTTTGACGGTCTCGGGTCTCTGATAGGCCATTTCTGGCAAAGCGTTAACTCGGTTTCCGCTTCCTCGCCCTCAACGGACAGCTTAAGCACGGTGTCGTTTACCCTGTACTGTCCGTTCTGTGCCGCAAAAGTGACCTTTGCCGTCTTGATTGATGGAGGTATCATACACTTATGAAGCAGCAAGGGAGTTTCGGGGCAAGTGGCGTAAATCTGTCCCGCCGTAACCGTATCGCCCACCTTGACGGTCAATGTGACATCAAACAGTCTTTCACCGTCCAAGGCGGGAATATTGCTGCCCTCCGACACAAAAGCTCCCGAGAGCTTCTTCATATCGCCCAAAGGACGTTCGATACCGTCATATATATTGGAAATTATTCCGGGACCAAGCTGTGCGCACATGGGAGAACCCGTGCTTAAAACCTGTTCGCCCACCTTAAGCCCGTCGGTATTTTCGTAAACCTGTATAACGGTAAGCCGGGAGGTTACTCCGATAACCTCTCCTATAAGCTTCTTTTCCCCGACATAAACCATTTCTCTCATGGAAAAGTCCTTGGTGTCCTTGACCTTTATTACGGAACCGTTTATAGAATAAATTGTATTCAAATAATCATTCCTTTCGGATAGGAAATTTTCGCCGCCTTACTCTTTAAAAGTATCGGATTTTGGAAGCAAAACCTTATTGGAGCTGCATAAAGCTGTTGTTTACAAATTCGGTCTTCTGCTGCTCGAAGATGTTGTCATAGGTTTTATCAATGTATATTGAAGCGGCGGGATAAAAAACCGTAGCTCCGCCCAGCTTTATGTTTTTATCTGCCTGAACCTTTACGGACGGATACAGCTTTTTTACCTTTTCAGCGTCTTCAGGCTTCACAAAAATAACCGCGTCATCTCCGAAGTGTTTTTCTCCGTTGATTTCGGACAGTATCTCGGAAAGACTTTTGTCATATTCGGCTGTTTTTGAATAGTCGATTATTTCCTTTGCCAAGTCCTCGAAAAATTCTTCAACCCGGCTGTTTCTGTAAGCAAAAATCTCCTTTGACGCTTCAAAGCTTTTTTGAGAAACAGCATGAGCAAGCTTTCTCTTTATATTCTTAGCTTCACTTGAAACAAGCTGATAGCTTTCCTCTAAGTATTCATCATCGGCACAGGCTACCGCTTGGGCGGCTTTTGCCTTTGCGGTTTCGACCAAGGCTTTTATTTCGGCTTCCGCCGCGCTGTTGATCGCCTCCTCAAAGCGAGCTAACTTATCTAAATTCTGCATAGCCTTCTGCTCCTCTGTAAATCAAATTTTTATACCGATAGCCTCGTTGACGTAGCTGTTTATGGTATTGGTAACATCGCTTGTACCGTGTCTGTCAGATATTTCCACAATAAGCGGCTTTGGGCAATTCAGCTTAAGCTCGTATACCCGTTCCTTACACAGATTTATCAGCTTTTCGGTCATAAGAATGATCGCAACGTCCTTGTTCTTCATCGCCTGCTCAAGCTCTGAAATAACCTCGTCCTTTTCGTGAACCACAACGCCCTCGATCCCCGCCAGTCTCATGCCCATAAGTGTATCGGTGTTATCGCTTATAAGATAAAATTTCATTTGTATAAGCCTTTCCTTTAGAACCTGTCTTCACAAGATATTGCACGCGTCTTTT
>JAAVIG010000051.1 GCA_014796735.1 Oscillospiraceae bacterium | reverse complement strand
TTATACTAATATCCATTTAAACACAATATAAAATCAAAGTTTAAATGGATATTACACCCAAAGCACTATTATCCAATTAAAACCATTTTTTCAAGTTTTTAATTGGATAATAGTATTATCCTCTTTTTCTATTCTCCTCTGCTTCAATCGGATATGTTATTGTTAATTATGAAACGGCAGGACCGTTGGCAATATTGGCGTTTATATATCAGCTTACATATATGATTTTTTTGAGGAAAAAGGAAAATGTATCGCTGAAACAAAGCATTGCGCTTTTCTTTCTGTATTTTTTTCTTGGCGTAAGCGTTTATATAATCGACTGCTATATTTACTTTTATTTTGCGGGGTATAAGGTTTACGCTTTTTTCCCTTGGTCAAGTCCGCCCGACGTATATTATGGGTTTGAAGCGTGGGAAAAATTTAACAGAAGCTATCTGAAGCCTTATCGGATCGTTATTTTCACGGCTGTTTATACTTTGGCATATCTTATAAAAATGAGGAAAAAGCAAAAAGGCGGTGAGGAAAAATGAAAAAATTCGGTTTGATATACCTTTTGTCTTTTCTTTCCTACTCAATGTTTCTTCTCTATCTCAGTGTTTTTACCACGTTATATCCTGTTGTGGAGCTTGGAGCGTTCGTCCTCGGCATTTTGTCGGCGACGTCCTTTATTTACGAAATAACGTATATCGTATATTTACGACGGAAGGAAAACATATCTTTGCCGCGCAGTATTGCACGATTTTTTCTGTATCTTTTGATAAGTATAGGCCTTTACGTAATTTTCTTTTACATATACGTATTTTTTGCGGGTCTCTATTTCGGCTTTATAGGCAATGGGGCGCGGTATTACGGCTTTGAAGCTTGGGGAATTTTAAACGCCTTTTATCTATGGCTTTTGTTTATTCCACCTGCAATTTACGCGGCAATATACTATATCGTTTCAAATAAAAAACTCTTAGGAAAGGAAGATTCATAAAATGAGCATGCCTATTTATGACTGCTTTGACAGCTACTACAAATCCCCATTCGGGGCGGCGGAAAGAAACACCGAGATAGTTTTCCGCCTTAATATTCCGGTAGACCACCATGTTACCGAATGTTCGATCGTAATGTTCCGCCCCGGCTTCAAGGAAAAGTTTTCCGTGCTTAAAAACGAGGGTATAAGAGAGGTTGACGGAGAGAGATTCTGCGTTTTTACAGGCACCTACACACCAGAGCATACGGGACTGCATCATTATTATTTCACATTGGTGAGCAACGGCGGACGGCGTTATATAAAGCGTCAGGGCGCTTCCTTGGGCGGCCTCGATTCGGGAGAGCTGTTTCAGCTCACCGTTTACGACGAGGGAATGACAACTCCCGAATGGCTCAAGGGCGGCGTTATGTACCAGATATTCCCCGACCGCTTCGCCAAGGGCACTCCCGATCCCGAAAACGAGCCTCAGATACCCATTGACAGACAACTTCATATAAATTGGAGCGATATGCCCGCATGGAAGCCCAATGAAAAGGGCATTGTCACCAACAGCGACTATTTCGGCGGCAATTTAAAGGGCGTACAGGAGAAGCTGCCTTATCTTAGAAATTTAGGCGTTACCTGCATATACTTCAATCCTATTTTTGAGTCTCACGAAAACCATCGTTACAGTACAGCCAACTACGAAAAAATAGATATGCTTATGGGTACGGAGCAGGAATTTACCGAGCTGTGCCAAAAAGCCGATGAAATGGGGATAAAGATAATTCTTGACGGCGTGTTCAGCCACACGGGAGCGGACTCGATCTACTTCAACAAGTTCGGCAGATACGGCGATCACAGAGGCGCGTTCAGAGACCCCGAAAGCCCTTACCGCGACTGGTACAGCTTTATCAATTACCCCAACACCTACGAAAGCTGGTGGGGCTTCACCAATCTTCCCAACGTCAACGAAAACAATCCATCCTACACCGAGTACATCTGCGGCGACGGCGGTATTTTGCAGAAGTGGATAAAGGCGGGAGCGGCAGGATGGCGTTTAGACGTTGCCGACGAGCTGCCCGACGAATTTATCGACAATTTAAGGATCGCCGTTAAGAAAATGGGCGATGATAAGGTTATTTTCGGCGAGGTATGGGAGGACGCGTCAAACAAGGAAAGCTACGGTGTGCGCCGCCGCTATCTTAACGGAAAACAGCTTGACAGCGTTATGAACTACCCTTTCAGAGAATGTATACTTAATTACGTAAAGTACTCCGATCCCCAGCCTCTTAAGGACGGTGTAATGACAATAATCGAGCACTATCCCAAGCCCTGCGTTGATATTTTAATGAATTTCCTTTCCACTCACGACACCGAAAGAGCCATAACAAGGCTTGCCGGGGACGACATGGGCTGGAATGACAGGTGGTGGCAGGCGGAGCATAAGCTGTCGCCGCAGCAGTACGTTTACGGCGTTGCGCTGATGAAATGCGCAATGGTGCTGCAATTCTTCCTTCCCGGCGTACCCTGTATCTATTACGCCGATGAAGCGGGACAGGAGGGCTACAAGGATCCCTTTAACAGACGTACTTACCCGTGGGGCGAGGAGGACAAAGGACTTATCGACTTTACGGCGGAGCTTGGGCGTATCCGCGCTTCAAGCAAAGCTTTTGCAAAGGGTACAATGAAGTTTATCGAGGTCACTCCCGAATACTGTATTTTCAGACGTGAGGATATTGAAGCGGGAGAAGCAGCCGTGATTTATCTGAACAAGTCCCATAAGTCTAAAAACTTTTTGTTGCATGAAACACTTGGCGAATGCAAGAGCTTTAATATTATGAGACATGAAAGCGACAGAACACGCGGAAAGCTGCATGTTTCGCCTTATGATTATGAGGTTGTTCTGGTGACTGTCCGCTGACAGCATTGCTATTAACCAATTAAAAGGTTATCAAATGGCTTTTTAATTGGTTAATAGTGTTTATAGTGTATATTTTGTCAAATAAAAAAATTCAAACTTCCCGTAACCTATTGATATTTTTTCCGAAATGGTGTACAATTATATAATACCAATCCCTTTTTAAACTGACGTAATACCCACAGTTTAAAAAGGGATCGCACAAAGCACTAATCCCACAGTTTTAAAAGGGATTAGTATTAAATATATAAAAACAGAAAAGAACCCTTGGAAATAACAGGAGCAGGACATGAGAGTTGCGATCTTTACGGAAACATATTTACCCGCGGTAAACGGGGTGGTGACCCACGTTAAAACCTTAAAAGAGGGTTTGGAGCTTTTGGGTCACAAGGTTGTGATAGTTACCGCCGATTCGGGAGTCGAAAAAACGCAGGTGTCTAAGGACATCATGTATTGTCCCGCGGTAAATTTGAAAAAAATATACGGCTACGACGTAGCATCCCCCTTAAGCGCGGACAGATTGCGAATGATAAAGGATTTTAACCCCGATATTATCCATATCCACAATGAGTTCGGAATAGGACTGTCGGGTGTTCTGATCGCCAGAACGCTTAAGGTGCCTTTGGTGTACACGATGCACACCATGTATGACGATTACGTTTATTACGTTGCAAACAACGAGTTTTTTTCCAAGATATTGACCTCGGCAAGCCATAGGTACGCCAAGATACTTGCCGATTCCGCCAGCGCGGTGACGGGGCCTTCAAAAAAGGTGGAGGAATACTTTAAGCGCTGCCATGTGGACAAGCCCGTTACCGTTATCCCCAATTCCGTCGAGGTGGAGGTGTTCAACAGACACACTGTTTCAAAGGAAAAGGTAAAGGAGATACGTGAAAAATACGGTTTTGACGACAGCGATCTGGTATTCTGCTTTTGCGGACGCATGGGGCAGGAGAAAAACATAGAGACCCTGCTGGAGTTCTGGGCGAAAAACGTAAAGCGTGAGGACGGAATGAAGCTTCTGCTTATCGGCGGCGGCCCTCAGCTGGAGGAATTCATGGAGGACGCGAAGAAGCTTGGGATCACCGATACGGTAAGGTTTACCGATAGGGTGGAGCATAAGGACATTCCCCCTTATTACGCCTGTTGCGACTGCTATATCACAGCTTCCCTTACCGAGTGCCACTCTATTTCCATGATGGAGGGAATGGCTACGGGCATGCCCGTTCTTACCATACTGGACGAGCTGAACGCCGATCAGATAGAGGAGGGGGTAAGCGGGTACTATTTCAGAAACGCAGACGAGATGTACGACCGCATGAGACACTTGAAATCCCTTTCCTTTAATGAACTGGAAAAGCTTAAGGAACAGGCGAGAAACTCCATTGTTTCCTCGGGAGCGCAGACTATCGCCGAAAAGCTGCTTGTTATTTATGATGACGCAATAAAGGAATACAAGCTGAAGCAGATGTACAAAAAATCGCCGCGAAGCGTTAAAAAAGCGTATAAGGCACAGTACGGCGAGCCCGCTTTTACCAAAAAAGGCTCGCGTCCCAAGCGCAGGGTCACCGTTAAGGCAAAGCGGGTAACAAAGGAAGAAAGAATTGCCCGCCGTAAAGCAGAAAAGTCGGCAAAGGCGAGGTATCACGCGGCGAAGGAGATACACAGGCAGCATAAAAAGCAAAAAAGGAAAAAATAATACCAATAACCATTAAAAAGCGGATAAACCGCTTTTTAATGCCCTGCCGCTATGCGGCAGGGTGAGGGAGCAAAGCTCCCTCGGTTATTGTATTGAACTTAAATAACCGGAGACTTCGTCGCCCCTTCGGAAAAGCCGAAGGATTTTAACAGCGGATTTTATCCGCTGTTAAAATGGTTATTAGTATAAGGAGCGGGAATGTCGGACTATATTTTAACTTTACTTTCCGACCTGACGGGAAACAGTACGGTCGGATCGGTAATTATTTCTGTGGTTTTTCTTATAGCGGGCTTCTGGGGGCTTATTAAAGGAGCTGACATATTTGTGGACAGCGCGTCTCAGATAGCCGCAAAGCTTAAAGTACCGCTGATCGTAATAGGTCTTACGGTTGTAGCCTTCGGCACAAGCGCGCCCGAAGCGGCAATAAGCATAACCTCCGCCTTTCAGAACAACGCGGGGATCGCGGTGGGAAACGTTATCGGCAGCAATATAATGAATATACTGCTTATTTTGGGAATATCCTCCCTGATATGCAGGCTGCCCGTTAAAAAGACCACATTCCGTTACGAGATCCCATTTGTGGTTCTGATAACCGTTGTATTGCTGGTGCTTGGCGTGATGGATAGCAGCTTGAGCCGCTTGGACGGAGTGATCTTTATTTTGCTGTTCGCGGTGTTTATGGTGTATTTGATGAAGCTGTCCAAATCGGGTGACAGTTCTCTTACGGACGATGTTCCCGAGATAGACGAAAACGCTTCCGTGCCTAAGATGATACTTCTTGTAATTCTGGGTATCGCTATGATAGTATTGGGAAGCGATTTTACGGTAAGCGGAGCTACTAAGATAGCGGAGGTCATCGGACTTGACGACCGTATAATAGGGCTTACGGTGGTAGCCTTCGGAACGTCTCTTCCCGAGCTTGTTACGAGTATTCAGGCGGCAAGGAAAAATAAGGTTGATATTGCAATAGGAAATATTATAGGAAGCAATATTTTCAATATATTGTTTGTGGTGGGTATTTCCGCGCTTGTTTCTCCTGCACCTATCGTATTTAAGAACGAATTTATAATTGATGCAATAGTCGCTGTTGCCACAGCCGCGCTGCTATGGCTGCTTGTGTTTAAAAACAAGCGTATTTCACGGTTGGGCGGCGTGATAATGTTAGTTTGCTACGCGGGGTATTTTACCTATTTGTTTGTGTAGCGGGTCAGGATAATAAGGGACTGTAAAAAAATAAAAAAGAAGAATAAAAAGCGGCGAAGCCGCAAGTGTCTTTTTCGCTTCCTTTTTGCACTGCAAAAAGGAAGTAGGGTGTGGGACAAAGTCCCACGAAGTGAATAATTATAACCAACAAAGAAGCAGGCGAAGCCGCCGCTTCGGGCGTTGACATCCTGTCAACGCTTTGTGCGGCGACAGTTCGCATCCTTGCGAACAAAGCGTCTGCTATGGGTGCCGACATCCTTGTCGGCACTTTGGGCAGCCGCAGGTTCGCATCCTGCGAAGCCGCCGCTTCGGATGTTGACATCTTCTTTAATAAAATACGCCCGTCAAAACCTAATTTCACTTGGTTTTGACGGGTTTGCGTTTTTATTGAGTTTTCTTAACGGCTCGCTCTTGGTATTTCTCTTAAGCCGAATAAATAATAAAAGCGCCGCCCCATTCTGAATAACAGGGCGGCGCCATATAGTAATTCTGGATTTTCACCGACTTAATCAGACAGCGAGGTTGGCGTATTGTAAACGAGAGGCGCTGACCACTTTATTACGGCACGTCTATTCACCTTTAAGCGGCTGTCATCATATGTTACCCGAAATCAAAGGGATGTCCGAAGAATCGTAAGATCCGTTTTTTTCGAACGATCCCACAGGGGGCGAAAATCCCTTGGAGAAAGCAAAATTACATACGAAACGATCATGTACCCGATTTGGTAATTTTATCAACGGATATCTGGATCTCGTCAACCAAGCGTTCGATCTCGTCGTAAACCGAACCGCTCTGCTTTGAAAGCTCGCCGATCTCTCTTGCGACTACCGCAAAGCCTACGCCCGCTTTACCCGCTTTTGCGGCTTCTATGTTTGCGTTGATGGACAAAATATGCTCCATAGTAGAGGTGTTGTGAAGGTCGCTCATAAGCCCCTTTGCGGATTCGATATTTTCCGTTATGTTGCCCAGCTCGTTTTCGAATACATCAATCTGGTTTCCGTTTTTCGTCTGTAAATATCTGAAGTTGATAAGCATGTTCATAACGGTGCCCAGTACATCGGATGCCGCATGGATGCCTTTTTCGCTTCTTACGGGCACCTTCCGAAGCGCGTCTATGTAAGAATCCTCATTGATTCCCAGCTCTCTTGCGATCACTCTGAACTTTTCTTCATCGGGCTCATTTGGCAGCACTTGTCCGCCTATGATCGCGCCAACCTTTTCTTCGCCCACCTTAAGATCGATCGAAAAATCCATAAGACCCGCGTGACAGTAATAAGTGCCCGTACATTCGTTGTCGCACCTGACACAGCGTCTTTCGCCCTCGGTACTGCCTCTTGTGTATTTCATACAGAAATCAGTGAAATTACTCGGTTGGGTCAGATACTTTCCGTCTGCTCCAACCGCGATCGCGGCAACACCCGTAGCACTGGAAATCATATCCTGGATCTTCTGGATTTCATCCAAATCAATAAAATCTTTTATATTAATCATAAAAGTACTGTCCTTTCATGTTTTGATCGAATATTGAATAAGGAGCGGCAGACTGCGCAAGAGCAGCCGTAAAATTTCCCGTGATTTTAGTCCGCCGTCTTTTACATGATGAATAAGGCGGCTTTGGGAAAAATACCGAACTGTCGACAGTAGCCATTAAATATTTTATCACAATTTTGCAATAAAATCAAGACTTTTATAAAAGTTAGACTATATTTTTTGAAAAAAATTGTAAAAGGCAATAATATAACCCTTTTACCGCAGCGGCAAGTATATTTATTGCCCATTACAATTTATTGGGGTCATTATCGTCCGAGCAGCTCCAACACCGCTTCCTCAGGGATCGCTCCCACGTTTCTCGCCGCTTCCTTTCCGTCCTTGAACAAAACAAGAGTGGGTATTGCGGAAATATCAAAGGAAGAAGCTAACTCCCTTTCTTCGGCTGTGTCAACTTTTCCTATCCTGTACTCGGGGTGTTCATCGGAGATTTTTTCCAGAACGGGAGCCATAAAGCGGCATGGACCGCAGTATTCCGCCCAGAAATCCACCAGAACGGTGCCCTTGGAAATTTCGGAATTAAAGTTATCGGAGGTTAATTTTACGGTAGGCATTTTTATGATCATTCCTTTCCTATTGAGGAAGCTTTGAAAGAACACATTTTAGGTCCTTTTAAATCTCGTCCTCTTATTCGTTATGCATCGATAGCAGACGGCTCTTGACAAGCTCCGTTAAATTATTATGGCATTTTTTTATATGATTAACCGCTGTTAGAACGCTTGCTGTTTATTATTGTTTATTTTAACATATCGCAAACCTTTTTTCAATATGTAATCAAAAAATAATACCTTGCCTACGCAGAAATTTTTTTCTTTTTCCATAAAACTTACACAAGCCTTATATGCTATTTACAAAAAAAATATGTATCATGTTTTCATACCGACGAAAGGGTAAAAGAACGCATGAGCATACAGACTTTTAAAAGAGTAGAAGATAAATTCATTCTCGGCAAGGCCCAGCATGAAAGCCTGAAAGCAAGGCTGAACGATATAATGGAGCTTGACGGATACTGCCGCGGAGGGAGCTATCCTATTCTGAACATTTACTTTGACCGAGATGACAACGAGGTGATCCGCCGATCCACCGAAAAACCTTATTACAAAGAAAAGCTGAGACTGAGAAGCTACGGCGTACCCGATGGAGGGGATTATCCCGTATTTCTCGAGCTGAAAAAGAAAATAGGCGGCGTGGTAAACAAACGCAGAGCCGCCTTGACATACGATGAAGCGAAAAGGTTTTTGTCCTCGGGAGAAAAGCCGCCGAAAAGCGATTATTTAACAAATCAGGTGCTTTCGGAAATTGAGGATTTTATGTCAAGGCATAGGCGCGAGATAAAACCCGCCGCGTTTTTGAGCTACAACAGAATAGCCATGTTCGGCAAAAACGACAGCAGCTTTCGCATAACCTTCGACACTGAAATAACAGCAAGACGCGAAAACGTTACGCTGTCGGGAGGCTGTTACGGCGGTCTGATACTGCCGCCCGAATGTTGTTTGATGGAGGTCAAATTTTTGGGCGCCATGCCGCCGGGATTTGCTTCCATGCTGTCCGAGCTGAAAATTTACAGCAGAAGCTTCAGCAAGATAGGCACGGAGTACAAAGCCCTGCTTACGGGCGGTAAAGGTTTGACGAAAGCTTCCCGGGAGCTGATTTCAATTTAAATAAACTGACGCGATACCCGCGGTTTTAAAAGGGATCAGCATTATACTAATCTCTGTTTTGACGGTAGACAAAATATAACAAAGTCTACCGTCAAAACAGAGTTACACCCTAAGCACTAATATCTGTTTAAAAAGCCATTTTATCCACTTTTTAAACA
>JAAVIG010000050.1 GCA_014796735.1 Oscillospiraceae bacterium | reverse complement strand
TTAGCGCGGGAGCAAAAGCTGGCCGATAGATACCGCGACCACGAATTTAGCGGTATTTATCGTCCAGCTTTTGCTCCCGCGCTAACGTGTCAACAGCTTCTTGAAGCAGTTCAATATTACAGCCGCGTTTTTTGCGAGCTTCAGGTCTTTTTTAAACTTGTTGGACAAAACTACTTCAAGCATCGGCAAACACCTCGTTTAACGCCTCCGCAAAAGAAGAATACCGTTTATATTTGTCGGGATTGTTTTTCATTTCCTCGTACTCATCAAGCGCTGCTCTGGTTTCCGCATTTGGAATCTGACGCTTTACTTCAAATGGAATGCCGTCATGATCCACCGCCGAACGTAAAAACATACTGATCGCCGCCGACATATTTAAACCCGGATCTTTAAAAAGTGCTTCCGCTTCCTGCTTCAATATCGGATCCACCCGAATATTGATATTTGTTTCGGACATACCTTTTATCACCCCTTTTTACGTGTTTACGCATTGATAAGCTCCGAATACTTATCCTTTACCTCAACCTTCACCTCCGCCGCCTTATCCGCGTTCCTTACCGCGTGAGAAAGCATAAGCTTGATGCGGTTTATCTGATTTACCTCCGAAGCTCCGGGGTCATAGTCGACCGCTATAATATTTGAAAGAGGGTTTCTCCGTCTCAGCTCGCCGATAACGCCCTTGCCCGTAACGTGATTGGGCAGGCACGCGAAGGGCTGCATGCAGATGATGTTATTAACTCCGCTGTGCATAAGCTCCACCATTTCGGCGGTAAGGAACCAGCCCTCTCCCGCGATATTGCCCGTTGAAACGATTCCGTCCACCAATTTTCTCATTTCGGAAATCTTCATGGGACTGCCGAACTTCGTGCCTTTTATCGCGTTGAGATAAGGCTTTTGCAGATGTTCCAAAAAGCTTATGAGCTTGTTCATGAAGAAATAGCGGGAATTTGAAACGGTAAGCAGCTCTTTTCTTGTGTTGGCGTGATCCATAATGAAGTAGATAAAGCCCATAAGATCGGGAACCACCGCTTCAGCGCCCTCCGATTCCACCAGGTCAACAACAAAGTTGTTTGCAACGGGGTGATACTTTACCAGTATCTCTCCCACAATTCCCACTCTCGGCTTTTCGACCTCCAGAACGGGAAGATCGTTAAAGTCCTTAACGATAGCCGCAATATTTTTCTTATACTCGCTAAAGCTTAAGCTCTTTAAGGATTTTTTCAGCTTTTCGTTCCACTGCTCATACAGTCTGTTGGCGCTGCCCTTTTCGATCTCATAGGGTCTTACCTTGTATAAGCAGCGGCTTAATGTATCGCCGTAAACCAAAGCCAGCATTGCCCTTATTATAATCGCGGGAGTGTATTTAAAGCCGGGGTTTTTCTCCATACCCACCATATTTATCGATATAATGGGCACATTCGGATAGCCGCCCTCCTTCAGGGCCTTTTTGATCATTCCCACGTAGTTGGTGGCTCTGCACGCTCCGCCCGTCTGTGTTATCATAACGGAGGTGTTGTCAAGGTCGTATTTTCCGCTGTCCAAGGCCGACATAAGAGAGCCTACCGTCAGAATGGTGGGGTAGCATGCGTCGTTGTTTACGTACTTTAAGCCCTTGTCTACAATATCCTTTGTATAATCCTTTAAAATAACCAAATTGTAGCCCGAATATCTGAACGCCTGTTCCAGAAGCTCAAAGTGAATGGGCGCCATTTGGGGGGCAAGGATAGTGTGTGTCTTTTTGCTTTCGCTTGTAAATAAAGGCTGGCGGTGGTAGCCGTCGTATTTTTCGGTGCTGTGATAGCCGTCTCTGCTGCGCTCCTCGGAAACGGAAATAAGTGAGCGTAAGCGTATGCGCGCCGCGCCTAAGTTGTTTACCTCGTCTATCTTAAGCACGGTGTACAGTCTGCCGTAGCCCTGCATGATCTCCTGCACCTGATCGGTGGTAACCGCGTCCAAGCCGCAGCCGAAGCTGTTCAGCTGCACAAGTTCAAGATAGTCCCTTTCGCCTACCACGGCGGCGGAGTTGTAAAGCCTGTTGTGATACATCCACTGGTCAACAACTCTTATAGGTCTCGCAAGCTTGTCTATGCCCAAGTGCGCCACACTGTCCTCGGTCAGCACCGCAAAGCCGTAGCCGTTTACCATTTCGGGAATGCCGTGATTTATCTCGGGGTCTAAATGATAGGGTCTGCCCGCAAGGACTATGCCCTTTTGCCCCGTTTCCTCAAGCATTTTAAGGACTTCCTCGCCCTTTGCGCGTACGGTCTTTTTAAAGCGGTCGTCCTCTTTATATGCTTCCGCTAATGCCGCGCCTATTTCCTGCCCTTTTATGCCCAAAGGCGAAAATTCCTCAACAAGCCTTTCCGCCATGCGCTCCTTGTCGTAAATGGGCAAAAACGGATTCATAAAGCTTATTTTATGCTCTCTCAGCTCGGGTATGGAGTTTTTGATTACCTCTCCGTAGGTAGCCACAACGGGGCAGTTGTAATGATTGTCGCCCTTGCCGCCGCAGTCCATTTCGTAAGGGAGAGAGGGGTAGAAAATAATTTCCGCGCCGTTTTTTATAAGCCACTCGATATGCCCGTGAGAAAGCTTCGCGGGGTAGCATACCGATTCGCTGGGCATCGTTTCCATACCAAGCTCGTATATTTCACGGCTTGAATCGGGGGACAAAAGAACGCTGTAGCCGAGCTTTGTAAAGAAGGTGTGCCAGAAGGGATAATTTTCGTACATTCCAAGCACGCGGGGCAGTCCTATCACGCCTCTTTTTGCTTCCTCCCCCGTCAATGACTTTCTGTCAAACAAAAGCTTGTATTTATAATCAAAAAGATTGGGCAGCTCGGATTTTTTGGTGCCAAGTCCCGCGCCTCTTTCGCAGCGGTTGTTGGTGATAAACCTTGTGCCGTCGCCGAATTTGCTTATAGTAAGCAGGCAGTTGTTGCTGCACCGTCCGCACCTTGCGGTGGATTTGGTGATAGAAAACGTTTCCAGTTTGTCAAGGGTGGCAATGGTCGAGCCCTCTCCGTCGTCTCTTGCCATAGCGATAAGCGCGCTTCCGTAAGCGCCCATTAAGCCAGCCTTATCGGGTCTTACCGCCTCCCTGCCGCAGGTAAGCTCAAAGGCTCTCAGCACCGAATTGTTCATAAAGGTACCGCCCTGCACTATTATCTTTTCGCCCATATCCTTGGGGTCGCGTATTTTTATTACCTTAAACAGCGCGTTTTTAACAACGGAGTAGCTTAAGCCCGCGGAAATGTCCGCAACGCTTGCCCCCTCCTTCTGCGCCTGCTTAACTCTGCTGTTCATAAACACGGTGCAGCGCGAACCTAAATCAACGGGGTGCTCGGCAGTAAGCCCCAATTGCGCAAATTCCGCGCTGGTCATGCCCAAAGCCACGGCAAAGTTTTCTATAAAGCTTCCGCAGCCGCTGGAGCACGCCTCGTTCAGCAAAATGCTCTGAATTTCGCCGTCCTTTACTCTTATGCACTTCATATCCTGTCCGCCGATGTCCAGAATGAACTCGACTCCGGGCAGCATACGCTCCGCCGCCTTGTAATGAGCCATAGTCTCGATTTCGCCGTAGTCCGCCTTTAACGCCGCTTTTATAAGGTGCTCGCCGTAACCCGTTGCGGTGGCTTTCGCTATGTAAGCGTCCTTGGGCATAAGGGAATATATTTCCTTTAAAATACCGATAACGGATTTTAAGGGGTCGCCCATATTATTGTTGTAGTAGGAATACAGAATCTCGCCCTTTTCGTTTATCAGCGCCGCCTTTGTGGTGGTGGAGCCCGCGTCTATGCCCAGATAGCATTTGCCCTTGTGAGAGGAGAAGTCGGCGGTGCCTATTTTAGCCTTGGCGTGTCTGTCCAAAAAGGCCTGCTTTTCCTCCTCGTCCTTAAAGAGCGGTGCCAGTCTTTCCACCTCGTGAGTCTGCACCTTTGAGAGATTTCCTATATTTTCCTTAAGCTTTTCTATCGACACCTCTCCCCTGCTGTCGGAAAGCGCCGCGCCCGTTGCCACAAACAAATTGGCGTCCTCAGGGAAGATTATTTCCTCGTCGGTAAGGTTCAGGGTCACGATAAAGCGTTTTCTCAGCTCCGACAGATAGTGCAGAGGGCCTCCCAAAAAGGCTACCTTTCCTCTTATGGGCTTTCCGCAGGCAAGTCCGCTTATGGTCTGATTTACCACCGACTGGAACACGGAAGCCGCAACGTCGCTTTTCTTCGCGCCGTCGTTTAAAAGGGGCTGAATGTCGGACTTAGCGAAAACGCCGCATCTCGAAGCTATGGGGTAGATCGTTTCCGCGTCCTTGGCAAGCTCGTTCAAGCCCGTGATGTCGGTGTTTAACAGTGCTGCCATCTGATCTATAAACGCTCCTGTGCCGCCGGCGCAGGTGCCGTTCATGCGCTGCTCGATACCGCCTTTAAGGTAGGTTATCTTAGCGTCCTCGCCGCCCAGCTCGATAGCCACGTCGGTCTGAGGGATAAGCTTTTCGATAGCCACCGCTCCCGCCGTTACCTCCTGAACAAAGGGAATATCAAGCCACTTTGCAACGTTAATGCCGCCGCTGCCCGTTACCGCCACGGTGGCGGATTCGGCGGACTTATCTATTTTTTCTATGCCCTCTGACAGGACCTCCGCCAAGGTCTTTTTTATGTCGGAATAATGTCTTTGATATTTTTTATGTACGGTTTTACCGTTTTCGTCAAGTATAACGATTTTTACCGTTGTCGAACCAACGTCAAGGCCGATATGGAACATATATTTTTTTCCTTTCATTTGAAACACATTGAATGATCCGAAAGGGCAAAAAACAAATAAAGCCTTTTCGGTAAAGGGCAAAAAGCGAAAATATCCCTTGTTTGCCACCCTATATTATACACTAAATTTTTTAAAAAAGCAATGGGGAAATTGATTACAAAAATGGGCGGAAGCACCTCTTTTGGGGGTGTTTCCGCCTTTTCACAGAATTTTCAGAGTAAAAAAATGAAAATGTGAACCGGATTTTAACAAAGCAAGCTTTCGGAAATAGAACTGATGTGCGAGAAGAGTTTTTTGTGTGATAAGGTTAGATCAATGAAGTGGAAAGAGCGGCGAACTGTGTTGGCGGCGGAGCCGCGGGCGACAGCCCGCTGAAATGCGAAGCATTTCAAAATTTTCGCGAAGCGAAAATTTGGCTCCGCCCCTGCTGTGGGGTAGTTATTATAAAAGGAACGTTTTTAACGGATAGGGCGGTACATGTTACTTGGGAGAGATAACATAATTATACATTGTACTAACCAGTGGAAGTAAACAACGTCACCAATGAAAACCCGTAATCAACAACGCAGCCCCTGCGACCCGAACGTGAATAAAGCCCCAATAATTCC
>JAAVIG010000049.1 GCA_014796735.1 Oscillospiraceae bacterium | reverse complement strand
TTTTTATACTAATAACCATTTGATTTGTGGATAAAATCCACAAATCAAATCCTTCGGCGAAGCCGAAGGTGCGCCGATAGGCGCAGGTTATGTACGTTCAATACAATAACCGAGGGAGCTTTGCTCCCTCGCCCTGCCGCAAAGCGGCAGGGCATTTAAAAACCGGGTTATCCGGTTTTTAAATGGTTATTATTATATTTTTTGAACACGCACATTATACAAAATGTATAATAAATTCAAATCACACCTTAGCGTAAACTATTTCATTGCCATGCTCTTTAACCAATCTCTCAATATCAGCAAAATCAATAAAAACGGTAGCGGTATTTTCATTTGGGTGCAAGGCGAAATGCTTTTCACCCTTTAACTCCTCGTCAAACACTACCGTTACAGCCCTTTCCTCGTCATTCAACACACAAAAAGAGGAAATCGACCCCGGCTTTACCTTTAAGTATTTGTCAAGCCGCTGCTCCGACGCGAAGGACAGCCTTGTAGAGCCTATTTCCTCCGCCAACAGCTTTAAATCGGCCTTTTTGTCAATCGTTGTCACCACCAGATAATGCTTATCACCTTTGGCGTTTCTCAGGAAAAGATTTTTGCTGACCTTATAGCCGTCCCAGATATTTAATCCGCATTTTTCATTATCCTCCGCCGAGAACACGGCAATATGCTCTTCCTTGCGGTAGCTTATCCCCATTTTTTCGAGGGTCTCGTACACGATAGGCTGTCCCGACATTACTTTTTTCTCCATTTCATGGAAATATCAAACGCCTTTACGCTGTGAGTAAGCGCTCCCAAGCTTATAATGTCAACGCCCGTTTCGGCAATCTCCCTTATGGTATCAAGGGTAACGTTTCCGCTGGCTTCAAGCTTTGCGCGCCCTGCTGTCAGCTCTACCGCCTTTTTCATTTCCTCGCAGCTCATGTTATCAAGCATTATAACGTCGGTTTTGCAGTCCAAAGCTTCTTTTACGTCATCAAGAGTGCGCGCCTCTACCTCTATTTTCAGCATATGACCCGCTTTTTTGCGCAAAGCGTTTACCGCCGCGGTTATTCCGCCGTAAGCGTCTATATGGTTATCCTTAAGCATAGCGGCGTCGGTGAGGTTGTAGCGGTGGTTTTTTCCGCCACCCGCAACTACCGAGTATTTCTGTAAAGGTCGAAGTCCCGGCAGTGTCTTTCGGGTATCGGTGACGGAAGCGTTTGTGCCCTCCACCAAGTCAACGCATTTTCTTGTATAGGTGGCTATTCCGCTCATGTGCTGTATAAGGTTCAAAGAAGTGCGCTCCGCTTTCAGCATGGCGGCGGTGTTGCCCTTAAATTCCGCTATAACATCGCCTTTTTGCACCTTGTCGCCGTCCTTAAACAAAAACTTTACCTCAATGTTTTCGTCAAGCAGCTTAAACACCCGCGCCGCCACTTCAACTCCGGCCAGCACGCCGCTGTCCTTTGCCATAAAGTAGGCTTCGGAAATGTCGTCCTCGGGGATAAGCAGGTCGGTGGTGCTGTCGATGTAGTTGATGTCCTCGGTCAAAGCGGTTTTGATGATGTCGTCAATGTAAAATTGCTGTAATTTCATTGTTGTGTACCTTTCTTTTTTATATTATATTGTGATTTCGTATTCTCCGCATTTTTCCAACGCCTCCGTTTGACCTTGCAAAGCGGAAAGGCGATACCAATGCTTGGCTTCCTCTATGTCAATATTAACGCCGATGCCTTCCTCATAAAACTGCGCCAAATTAAACTGTGCGTCCCTGTCGCCGTGCTCAGCGGAGCGTCTTGTCCAATATACGGCTTTGTCAATGTCCTTTTCAACGCCTATTCCCTCAAAATAAAAATACCCCGCCTGACATTCCGCCAAAGGATAGCCCTTTTCGGCAAGCTCCAGATGTCCCTCAAAGCATTTATCGGGGGCGGTGTTCAAATATTTTTCTATAAGCTCGTTGCATCGGTCAAATTCGGAACAGGGTGTGTAATAGCCCATTTTATTTTCTCCTTGATTCGTAAATTAAAATTCAAACCACCAAAAAGCATATGAGTAACTAAAGGTTGTAAGGAATACCGAGATTGCGGCAAACCAAAGGAGATAAGCAAAAACGCGGCTGTTTCTCCAACTGTATATGCCCAAGAAAATCAAAAGTCCGACAACGGCAAAGCTTTGTATGTCTTGATAGTAAAAAAACAAATTTATATTAAAAAAGAAGTTTAACAAACCTGTTACTGATATGAACAAGGCGGTCAGTATTACCATTATCATGGAGATTTTCTCTATAACATTTGCTTTTTTCCAATTTTCAGACATCTTCACTATCTACCTCCAACATGTTTAATATTGTCAGTACATTTTCATGACACGCCGTTCATTTTTTACAGCCGCTTACTCCTCGCCGTTCCCTTTACCTCTTTCAACAACCTCGCCCAAAATAATATAAGCCACCGTTGCCACCGACTTAGCCTCGATATAATCGGGCGTCAAAGCGTAATTGCCCTTATCAAGCATTTCCTTTATCTCTTTTACCCTTGCAAGCCCCTTTTCCGCTTCCTCATAGTTAGGCACCACAAAGTAAGCCTTCTGCATAATATGGCGTATCTCGGTACGCATTCCTGCGGGAAGCTCTTCGCCGTCGGGAGCGCGGAAGTTTCCCTCAACGGGCGTGTAATCCTTTTCGGCGGGTGTGGTAAGGTTTATCTGTTCCGCAATAAGGCGGCTGAATACCAAAGCTTCAAGCAGAGAGTTTGAAGCAAGCCTGTTCATTCCGTGTACGCCGGTATGCGCACATTCTCCCGCCGCGTACAAGCCCTTTACCGAGGTAGCGCCGTTGCCGTCAACGTCGATACCGCCCATTAAATAATGCTGACAGGGGTAAATAGGAATAGGCTCCTTAGTCATATCATACCCTTTTTCAAGCACGCGCTTATATATCATCGGGAAGCGGTTTCTTACAAATTCGGGGTCTTTATAGGAAATATCCAGCCAGAACTCGTCGCTGCCCACAGCTTCCTGTTCTTTCATCATGCACTTTGAAACAACGTCGCGGGGAGCTAACTCCTTGCGTTCGGGTTCGTACTTGTGCATAAATCTTTCCTTGTTGGCGTTAAGCAGGTACGCGCCCTCGCCCCTTACCGCCTCGGAAACCAGAAAGCACTCGCGGTTTTTTCTGTCCGCAAAGGCGGTGGGGTGGAACTGTACATAGCTTAAATGCTTTATCCTTGCACCCAGATTATATGCGAACTGTATGCCGTCTCCCGTGGCAATAGCGGAATTTGTTGTAAAATCGTAAACTCTTCCTATTCCGCCTGTTGCCAAAACCACTGCTTTTGTGGTATAATAATGATGCTTGCTTTCCTTGAAAATATCAAGACGGAAGTCGTCTCCCTCCTTTTCCAGTCCCAAAAGGTGAGAGTTTTCCATTATGGTAAGGTTTTTCAGCTTTATGACCTGATCGATAAGAGCGGTAACTATCTCAAAGCCCGTGCTGTCCTTGTGGTGTGCGATACGGTGACGGGAATGTCCGCCCTCTAAGGTCAGATTTACCGAGCCGTCGGGATTGCGGTCAAAGTCAACGCCATATTTTATCAGGTTTTTAACGTCGGTTGGCCCCTGCTCCACAAGAATTTTCAGATTGTTCATATCGTTCTTGTAGCCGCCCGCAATAAGGGTGTCCTTGATATGCAGGGAATAGTCGTCGTCCTTGGGGTTCATTACCGCCGCCACGCCCCCCTGTGCCAACGCCGAATTGCACAAAGTGATCTCCTTTTTGGAGATCATAAGGATCTTTAACGCGCGGTTAAGGTTCAAGGCGCAGTACAAGCCCGATACTCCCGAGCCTACTATAATTACGTCGAATTTTTCAAATTGCATTGCAAGCATCTCCTTTTTACCTTTTATAAGGTGAGAATTATATTAACGGGGCGATCCCCGGTTAGAAAGGACTGAGCAAAGTGGTAATTTTCTTGAGAATTTCCGTAAAGTGATTAAAATTTTATCCAAAGGAGGAGATTAAAATGATCATTAAATAATTTTACGCATATTTGAGAAAATTTATAATTATTTCAGCTTTTTCAAATATGCCGACATAAGAAAAATAATAATAATCCTTTGGAGGTATATATGACTGAAAATAATATTACAAATGAAATAATAACAAAAGCTATCCTTGCCGCCGCCGACTGCGGTGAATTTGACTGCGAATCGTCCATGAAGGAGCTTGAAGAGCTGGCAAAAACCGCGGGGGCGACCGTTGTCGCTCAGGTGGTGCAGAAGCGTCCCGCTCCTGAGCCTGCCACCGTGCTCGGCGAGGGTAAGATCGAGGAATTAAGAGACCTCACCGAACAGCTTGAAGCCGATCTGATAATATTTGACTGCGAATTAACGGCAAGTCAGATAAGAAATATAGAAAAGATCGTCAACGTACGAGTTATTGACAGAACCATGCTTATCTTGGACATCTTCGCGGGCAGAGCCGTTTCAAATGAGGGCAAGCTGCAAGTCGAGCTGGCGCAGTTAAAATACCGTCTGCCGCGGCTTGCGGGAATAGGCGCTTCCATGTCAAGGCTCGGAGGCGGTATAGGAACCCGAGGTCCCGGCGAAACAAAGCTTGAAACAGACCGCCGTCACATAAGAAGCAGGATAAACAAGCTTGAGGAAAACCTTAAGGAGCTTGAAAAAAGACGCGGCTTTTCACGTTCAAGACGGAAAAAGGACAATGTGCTAACAGCCGCTATCGTAGGGTACACCAACGCGGGAAAATCCACCCTGCTCAACAATCTTACGGGCGCCAACGTGTTGGCGGAGGATAAGCTTTTCGCAACACTTGATCTTACTTCAAGAGGTATCGAGCTGCCCGACGGCAGGACGGTTCTGGTGATAGACACGGTAGGACTTATCCGCCGACTGCCCCACAATCTTGTCGAAGCCTTTAAATCAACCTTGGAGGAAGCCGCAAGCGCCGACATTATACTGCATGTATGCGATATAAGCGACAGCGAGGCGGCGGAAAAGGCGGAGACCACAAGCAGGCTTTTAGCGGAGCTTGGCTGCGGAGAAATTCCCGTTGTAAACGTGCTTAACAAGTGCGATCTTTTGGAGAACAGCATTCCCGAAAGCAAGGACACCGTTAAGATATGCGCCAAAACAGGAGAGGGGTTTGACAGGCTGTTAAAGGCAATATCCGAAAATCTTCCCGAAAGCTCAAAAAGGGTAAAGCTTTTGCTGCCCTATGATAAAGGCGGGCTTACCGCTAAAATAAGGGAAAAGGGAAAGGTTTTTTCCGAGGAGTACAAGGAGAACGGTATCGAGGTCGACGCTTTGGCGGATATTGCGATCCTGAAAGAACTGGAGCCCTTTGAGAAAAAATAGCTTACCGAGAAAATATTTTTACAGCACCGCAAAAAGCGGTGCTGTTTTATTATTCAGCCTGCTCCTCTTTGAGGCTTTCTTTATCCACTTCCGTGCCGCCGAATCTTCTGATCCCGAGAACATGGCAGCTTCCGCCGCCGAACACCTTTTCAAGGCACATTTTAAATTCTTTCAGCATTTCCATGGGAACAAACGCCTGAATAGTGCCCGCAAAGCCGCCGCCGTGTACGCGCGAAGCCCCCTTGCGCTTAAGCACGTCTTCCGCAACGTTTAATCCGATGCCAAGCCCCTGATTTTTTACATCATTGGCGGAGAATACGTTCTGAAGATACTTATAGGAGCTGTTTCCGCTTTCCTTGATAGAATCCAGAAACGCGTTGAAGTCGTTTGATTTAAGAGCATGTACTAATTTATCCACACGTTCGTTTTCGTCAAAGAAGTGAAGCGAACGAAGCACCGCCCTGTCGCCGAATTCCGACCGCAGAATATCTATATTCAGCATAATGTCCTCGCGGCATACCTGACGGAGGTGATCAACAAAGAAATGCTGTGCCACCGCCTTCATCTCGCCCGGTATAGCGGCGTAATCGGGGGTAAGGTTGGCGTGATCGCCCTTGGTGTCGATAATGCAAAGGGCGTGGCCAAATGAAGCAAAATCAACGTCTATCTTTTCTATGATAGGGCTTTCGGTGTCCTTAAAGTCAATTGCCACAAAGCCGCCTACGGAGGACGCCATTTGATCCATCAAGCCGCTAGGCTTTCCGAAATACTCGTTTTCCGCGTACTGAGCTATCTGGGCGATCTTTATATCGCCTATGCCGCCGTTGTTATAAAGAGAGCTTAAAATATTGCCGATAAGTACCTCAAACGCGGCGGAGGAGCTTAAGCCGCTGCCCTTTAACACGTTGGTGGTGGTGTACGCCTTAAAGCCGCCTATCTGATAACCGCTTTTCTTAAAGCCCGCCGCAACGCCTCTTATAAGCGCGTCGGCGGTGTTCTTTTCGCTTTCCTTTACCTCAAGGTCGTTTATATCGATGACGCTTTCCTTGAAGCCCTCGCTTTTCAAGGCTATTTTGGGAATGTCCATAGGCTCGACAACGGCGATAACGTCAAGATTAACGCTTGCCGCAAGAACCTTTCCGTGGTTATGGTCGGTGTGATTTCCGCCTACCTCGGTTCTGCCCGGCGCGGAAAACAGACGAAAGCCGCCGCCTATACCGCCGAAATATTTTTTGTAGCTCTCAATTGCGTTTTTATAACGCTCCCTTTGATTCTGCATTTCCTTCGGCTGATACAGCTCGGTGATTGAAACGGGTTTTGACATCTTGGTTTTTCCTTTCTTTTTGGTTTATTTATAATTTGCTCATTCTTTTTCGGTGTAAAACAAATGATACTTTCGCTCGCGGTGTCCGTAAACGCTGAGCACCAAGCCCATAGCCACATAAAGCGACACGGTGGAGGTGCCTCCCGCGCTTATGAACGGCAGCGGGATTCCGATAACGGGCAGTACCGCCAGTACCATTCCTATATTTAAGACCGCGTGTATCATGACCATTGAAAAAACGCCGATACAAATGTATTTTCCCAGAAGGTCCTTTGCCTGCACGCTGTTCATGTATATTTTCATACATATCATCATCAGCACCGCTATCGTGCCGATACAGCCCACAAAGCCCAGCGCGTTGCCTATAAAGGCGTATATAAAGTCGTTGTGTATAAAGGATGTGTAAACGTAATCTCCCTTGTCGGCAAACAAGCCCACTCCCGTAAGCTTTCCGCTTCCCAAGGCTATCCTGCCCCAATACTGCTGATACCAGATACCCTGTATTTCGTTCTGCTGCATTTCCGCGTCAAACAAAACGAGAAAGCGCGCCTTGTGGTGCGGCTGCATCAAATAGTTCCACGCAAAATACACCGCCGCGGGCACCGCCGCGCAGCCCAAAAGGATATACTTCCAGCTTAAGCCCGCCACTATCAGCATTACCACAAAAATAAACAAAAACACCAGCGCCGTTCCGTCGTCGCCCTGCAAGGAAATAAGCCCCACGGGGATCATGCCGTGAACGCAAAGCAAAATAAAGTGAGGAAGCCTGTTCATGTTTTTGCCTACCTTGTAAAGGTGTGTGGCAAAGGTCATTATAAACGCGTCCTTAAGCAGCTCCGAGGGCTGGATGGTAAAGCTGCCCACCTTGAGCCAGCCTATGTCGTCGGCGCCGTCCACGCCCTGCCCCAAGCTTGTAAAAAGCAGCAGGGTAAGTATTAAAGCCACCGGGGCGTATATAAACCATATTTTTGAGATAAATCTGTAATTTATGGCGGCTACCGCCAGCATTGCGGCAACGCCTATGCAAAGGGCGGTGATCTGGGTCTTGTAATAGCCCGCGCTTACCGAGGCAAAATCGCTTACATACATGCTGTACAGCAGGATTATTCCGAAAACGCTCGCCGAAACGCACAGCAAAATAAGCACCTTATCCAGCCGCTTTATATATTCCAATGCGATTTTAAAAGCTTTTTTTATCATCTGTGTCCTTATATAAGTTATTAAGCCGTTATACCAATCCCTTTTTAAACTGACGTAATACCCACAGTTTAAAAAGGGATTGCACCCAAAGCACTAATCCCACAGTTTTAAAAGGGATTAGTATTAAGCTTAAATTTCGTTATTTTTTCATTACTATTATTATATACTTTTTGGCAAATTTTTTCAATAGATATTGTCAAGTTTATGTAAAAAATATTCCGTCAATGCAAAAACAGCGGCGCCGACAAATGGCTTTGTCCGCCCCCGAACCGCCGCCTAAAAATTCTGTTGATTTTTTTTCCTTTTCGTGATACAATATCAGAAGAAAATTTTTGAAGAACAAAAGGAAAAAATATCCGACATGTTTAAGCTTTTAAAATATTTAAAGGGCTATATACCTCAGAGCATTATCGCGCCGCTGTTTAAATTTCTTGAAGCAAGCTTCGAGCTGGCGGTGCCTATTGTTATGGCAAACATTATCGACATCGGTGTAAAAAACCGAGACGAGGGCTACATTTACAAAATGGGGCTTGTGCTGGTGCTTTTGGGTGTATTGGGACTTGCGGCGGCGATAACGGCGCAGTATTTTGCGGCAAAGGCGGCACTGGGGTTCGGTACGGCTCTGCGTCGCGATTTTTACAGACACTTAAATACACTTTCTCACGCCGAAATAGATAAAATAGGCGCGCCTACCATGATAACAAGAGTAACGAACGATATAAATCAGGCGCAGACGGGCGTAAATATGTTTTTAAGGCTGTTTCTGAGAAGCCCCTTTATCGTTATCGGCTCTATCGTGATGTGCCTTACCATAAGCCCCTCACTTACCTTGATATTCGGCATTGCCGCGCCTGTTATCGGGCTTATTATCTATCTTATAATGTCAAATACGATACCAAAATATAAGCTTATACAGTCAAGGCTGGACAAGGTTTCCCTGCTGACCCGAGAAAATCTTTCGGGAGTAAGGGTGATAAGGGCGTTCGCAAGGCAGAAGAACGAAAAAGAGGATTTTGACGGTGAAACGGGAGAGCTGCTTAAGGCGCAGGTAAGAGCGGGAAGAGTTTCCGCATTGCTTAACCCCCTTACCTTTGCGGTAGTCAACCTTGCCATAGCCGCTATACTGTGGTTCGGCGGCGGCTCGGTGGACAGCGGAGCGATTACGCAGGGCGAGCTTATCGCGCTTGTGAACTATATGAACCAGATACTGCTTGCTCTTATCGTTGTGGCTAATCTTATTATAATCCTGACCAAGGCAAGCGCCAGCGCGTCAAGGATAAACGATGTTTTTGAAATAGCTCCCTCCGTGACCGATGAGGGAAATGTGCTGCAAACGCCGGTGAACGGCGCGGCTGCCGTTGAGCTGAAAAATGTCACCTTCGCTTATCACAAGGATAAGCCCACGCTTGAAAATATCACCCTTTCGGTAAAAAGGGGTGAAACGGTGGGAATTGTGGGCGGTACAGGCTCGGGCAAAAGCACGTTGGTAAATCTTATTCCCCGTTTTTACGATATTACCGAGGGCGAACTGCTGATAGACGGGGCGGACGTAAGAAAATATCCCTTAAGTCAGCTCAGGGAAAAAATAGGCATAGTACCGCAGCGCGCGGTGCTGTTCAAGGGTACGATACGTTCAAATATGAAGTGGGGCAAAGAAAACGCCGCCGACGAGGAAATATGGGCTGCGCTTGAAACGGCGCAGGCGGCGGAATTTGTAAGGAAGCTTCCCGACGGTTTAGATTCGGTCGTTGAACAGGGAGGAAGAAACTTTTCGGGAGGACAAAGGCAAAGGCTCACCATTGCAAGAGCGGTGGTGATGAAGCCCGAAATAATCATATTGGACGATTCCTCCTCCGCGCTGGACTTTGCCACCGACGCGGCGTTAAGAACGGCTCTGGCAAGAGATATTTCCGAAAGCACCGTGTTTATAGTATCTCAAAGAGCCTCCAGCGTTAAGCACGCGGATAAGATAATAGTGCTTGACGACGGACAGGCGGCGGGAATAG
>JAAVIG010000048.1 GCA_014796735.1 Oscillospiraceae bacterium | reverse complement strand
CCTCAAAGCTGTCCTTTTGAGAAATAAGCGCACCCACTATGGAGCTTGTGTTGATATTTCCGCTGCTCATGGTTTCCAGGCTTGCGGAATTAGCCGCTATAAGCTCATCGGTAAGCTCCTTTGCGTTATTGATGATGCCTACGGTGCAAACGGCGTAAAGACCGAGCTTTGAACGCAGTAAAATAGGCTGAGGGTCGGTGTCGCTTATACAGCCTATACAAAGCTTGCCCTCCATTCCCTCAACATCATTTTCAAACTTAGTGCGAAAAGGTGAATTTTCTATGCTGTGAATACTTCTCTGGAATCCTCTCTCCGGCGAATACGCGGTCATACCGCCGCGCCTTGTGCCCAGATGAGAATGATAGTCCGTTCCGAAAAATACGTCGCTTATACAGTCGTTGTGCGATGCCGCACCAAAAAAACCGCCCATAATTTTTTGCCTTTCTTTGATTTTAGAACTTGTTCACATAGGAGAGGTGCGGGGATTTTCGAGCGAAATTTTTCGCAATCAAGGAAGAAGACCGCAGGAATACTTGACGTATTTCAAGGGCTTCTGACGAAGAGTGCGGGAAATTTCGCCGAAAAGACGTGCGCCTATCCTATGTGGACATGTTCTTAAGGTGATTATTCACCCATAAGTCTCTTCATAATTTCCGCGTAAGCGTCCTCAACGCCGCCCATGTCTCTGCGGAAACGATCCTTGTCCAGCTTTTCGTGAGTGGTGCTGTCCCAGAAGCGGCAGGTGTCGGGAGAGATCTCGTCCGCCAAAATGATCGTGCCGTCCGCAGTCTTTCCAAATTCGATCTTAAAGTCGATAAGGTCAATATTGAGCTTCTTGAAGAAATCAACCATAAAATCGTTTATCATGAAGGTATACTTTGCGATAAGGTCGATTTCCTCCTTGGTGGCAAGCCCCAAAGCAAGAGCGTAATAATCGTTGATAAAGGGATCGCCCAGATCGTCGTTTTTGTAGCTGAATTCAAGGATAGGACACTTTAAAGCCGTTCCCTCCTCAACGCCCATTCTCTTTGAAAAGCTTCCTGCCGCCACGTTTCTGACAATTACCTCCAAGGGCACGATAGCAACCTTTTTAACAACGGTTTCCCTGTCGTTCAGCTCCTCAACGTAATGAGTGGGTACGCCCGCTTTTTCAAGCATCTTGAACATATAGTTGGTCATTCTGTTGTTTACAACGCCCTTTCCCGCGATAGTGCCCTTTTTCAAGCCGTTAAACGCGGTGGCGTCGTCCTTGTAGGATACGATAACGAGATTGGGATCCTCGGTAGCGTAAACCTTCTTTGCCTTGCCTTCGTAAAGCTGTTCCTTCTTTTCCATTGTAAAATTCCTCCTGAGAAAATTTTTTTCGGGTTAAAACCCTGCTTTTATTATAAAATGCTTTATTGTTTTTTCCAATAACCGCTCGGTTTAGTTTTGATTTAAACTCAACCGCTTAATATGTAATATATAACGAGGAAGAAAAGTGCATTATGCGATCATAAGGTCTCCCATAAATCCAGTTACCCATGAAAAACCGGGTATATTCTTTAATGTGTCATAATCGCTATCCACTATTAATGTATACAATGAGGATCCAGACGAACCAGCAAGCACATAACGTCCACCATAGTCGCTAAAATCATCATGTAAAGTTTCTGAAACCTCAAATTGTCCCCATCCGTACATCCTTACATACGTTCCAGCTGGAATTGGTAAAAATTTTCTTGGGGCGATAATCCAATAAATATGATCCACTTCAGTTTTTGCTGTGTAACAATAACCGTCTTCTGTCTTACCAACATATTGAGTACCGTCTGGAGCATAATCTCCCACATCTGAATTCATAGCGCAATATTTTGCATCGACCAGTTGAAACACCCTATTTCTTCGTTCTGAAAGCATACGTGAATCATTCCATCCATTATCTATAAACCATCCCGCGCGCAAAAGGTCATCAAAATAATGATTCACTAATTCATTGATTTTGTCTGCGTTCTCTTTAGTCAAATGCGCAAATTTCATACTTTCATGACCCTTTCCTACATGTGTAAATTCAAATTCGCCAGATACATAACCGGGAATTTCTTTCAATAATTTGGAATAGGCCGGTCTTCTTTCCTTGTCGTCAAATTCCCCGCGATTGGTCGGTAAATGAAGCTCTCCATAATAGGTATATTTATCGTAGTCGATTTTGATCGGAAGCCATGCTCCGCTATCAAAATACTCCGGTCTGTCTGTAGGGGCTGTTGTGCTTGCCGGCGCCGCTGCAGTTGTCACTATAGGTGCAGTGGTAGTTACAACCGTAACAGGTTGTGAAGACAGATAATCCACATGTATAAAGTCACCTTGGTCAGTCTCGTAATAATTTGTGTCTGTACGTGCCACAACATGCACTTGATCATTCAATGAGAACCGACGTGACTTTTCATACCCTTGCAAGGGAGCCTTTCGGGCGGAAATTCCGTCGCTGTTGACATAAAGATCCAATGACACATCTTCCGTATGCCATTGCGGCACCTCCTCTGCAGTGGTAACAGGCACTGTCTCTTCAACAGTCGTCACATTTGATGTGGTGGCCGCGGCTGTAGTCACATTTGATGTGGCGGCTGCGACTGTCATCACTTCTGTAGAAGAGTGAACCTCTTCCGTTTCCGAAACCGTCACTGTTACGGTAAGATCTTCTGAAGTGGTACCGACAGTAACATCTGCAGTGTCGGCAGTTGTCGCCTGTGTTGTTTGTGACGTGGTGACTGTGACCGACTCGGTATTGTCATTTGATGTCGTACTGCTTACGTCCACAGGAGCTTCGTTGACGGAACAAGCCGTCAAAAATAAAATTTGCAATGCACATAAAAAGCGAAGAAATCCCTTTCTCATGAAAACACCTCTCGTTATCAATTTATAGGCCCAATATCTGAAAATTTGTGATATGTGCCATTTTCGTCAGAAAATGCGGTCAAATATACCTTAAAAATTGTTTTTTTGCAAATTTTCGTCCTTTGCGTTGACCTCTTCGGTCATTTTAACGCGCTGCTTTTTCAGCTTGTCCGCCAGCTCGGGATCGGACAGAGCCAATATCTGAGCCGCAAGTATTGCCGCGTTTTTTGCGTTGTTTATCCCCACCGTCGCAACGGGTATTCCCGAGGGCATCTGAACCGTTGCCAAAAGCGCGTCCATACCTTCGAGAGTTGATTTAACGGGAATACCGATAACGGGCAGCGTGGTATTTGCGGCGATCGCTCCCGCCAAATGCGCCGCCATTCCCGCCGCGGCGATAATAACGCCGATACCGTTATCCTCGGCGGTCCGCGCAAAGTCCGCAACCTTGGTCGGGCAGCGGTGAGCGGACATTACACGCATAGTATACGGTATTCCATACTCTTTAAGCGCGTCCGACGCCTTGCTTACAACCGGAAGATCGCTGTCGCTTCCCATGATGATAGCTACTTTTTTCATTTTTGTGATCCACCTTTCTTTTTGATTTATTTATCATGAAAACAAAAAGCTGATTCCCCGTAGGGAAATCAGCAGGTATATGTTCATAAAACCGCCTTTAATGCGGCAGAATAAGTTTCGGATATTCCTTGTGATACAGCTGTACCGCTCATTAAGAAACAAGCTTTGTAATTTCGTATTATACGACAGCTCATAAACGAAAACTCTCCTAATACTACTTCAGCTTAAAACGGTAACAGCGTTTTAAAACTGAAAAATTTTTCCTATAATAATTATACATAAATTCGCTGTGAAATTCAACCCCTTTCAAAGAGTTTTTTAAAGACGCAGCAGAAAAAATAAAGAGATATTTAAGCGGTATTTTGTATAATATTTTTGAAAAATTTGCGCCGACACCTCCTCAATCGCGACAGTGGGCTGTCCTTTTGCCGTTTTGCTGTTATAAGCAAGCGCTGCCGCCGCTTCCACGCATCAACACCTTTAAAATGTTTATTTATTACAAAACGGTAACAAAATCATACACCCGATATGTCTATTATGTAATAAATCCCCATTTCGGCTTATCAAAAACGAACAGCCTCCGCTGAAAACGATTTCAAGAAAACGCAGATATTTTTTTCGGCGAACTGCACAAATACGCAAAAAAATTTTTGACGTAAATTGACGTTAAAATTAGGTAAAAAATGTTTAACAAATATCTCAGCAACTCAAAAATCCCTTATATAGAGCATTTGTTAATCGATTTCATATTTTTAAGTAAAATTATTTTTTTCACCTTTTTTTCATATAGCAAATTAAACAAATAAAAACGACAAAAGAAAAATGTAAACGTTTACACTTTACTTTTCCAATCCGCAATGTGTAAAAAAAATAAAAAATCACTTGCAAAAGTGAAACTTTTGTGGTATATTTATAACATGAAATTTGAGGACGACATTTCATTTGTTTGAAAACGAAATTTCGAGACAGGCAGCTTTAAATATTCTTTATTTAAAATGCAAGCTTTCAAATGACTTTTTAAATAATGGATACAGCTTCTCACATGTTCACATTATCAAGTGTTCGGATCGGCTATATGAGAGACCGTTCGGACACGTATTTTTGAAAGGAAAAAAATGATGAAGAAAAAAATTCTTGCAGCTATTCTTGCATCTGTAATGGTTCTTTCCATGGCAGGCTGTAATCAGGAACAGAGCGGCGGCGGCAGCAATGACGACACAACCGCAGGCACAAATGCTCCCGCAAACAACGGCGGCGGAGATGCCAGTGAGGAAGGCAAAGTACTTAACATCTGGTGCTGGAACGAAGACTTCAAAAACTACTTTGAAGCATACTACACAGTTCCCGAAGGTATAACTGTAAAGTGGACCGTAAACACCAACGACGACGGTGTTTATCAGCAGAAGCTCGACGAAGCTATCCTTAATCAGAGCAGTACAGCAGACGATGAGAAGATCGACATGTTCCTCGCAGAGGCTGACTACATTAAGAAGTACGCTTGTTCCGATGCAACAGCGGCTCTTTCTTACACTCCTTCCTCTGATATTTATTCTTACACTCTCGGTGCTGCTACCGACGTAAGAAACAATCAGCTGAAGGGCGTTTCCTTCCAGGCTGCACCTTCGTTGGTTATTTACAGAAGATCCATCGCCAAGGATGTTCTCGGCACAGACGATCCCGATGAAGTTCAGAGTCTTTTGGACACTTGGGATAAGTTTGACGCTGTAGCTGCTGACGCCAAGGCTAAGGGTTATATTATGACCGGCTGCGTTGAGGAAACACTCAGATGCTACACCAACAATGCTAAAACAAGCTTCCTTTCCGACAGCAATGAGCTTCAGATCCCCGATGAATTCAGAACATGGGTAACTCAGGCTAAGAACTATGTAGACAACGGCTATACTCTTACCTGCGGCAGATGGGCTGATGAAAAGTCCGCTCAGATGGGTAAAGACGGTAAGGTTATGTGCTTCTTCGGTCCTGCTTGGTACTACAACTTCTGCATGGGCACCGCTATGGACGAAGCAAACGGTGACTGGGCAGTATGCGTAGGTCCTCAGGAGCATTTCTGGGGCGGTACTTGGCTGCTTAAGTCTGCAAGCACCGACAACGAGACTCTTGTTGAAGACATCATGAAGGCATTCACCGAAGACGAGACCGTTATCAGCCAGCTTTGGGAAAAGAACAGCGAGTTCTCCTGCAACAGAGCTATAATGGAAAAGTATGCTAATGATGAAACCTATGGCAACGAATTCCTTAACGGTCAGAACGACGCTGCTATCATGGCAGAGTGCGCTAAGAACATCACTTGGGATCCCGCTCTTCATACTCAGTATGACCAGATCTTCCAGGAAACACTTCCCGGCAGAATGCTCGAATACTTCAAGGGCGAACCTGCAACCGAGGAAGAGGCTTGGAGCAACTTCTACAAGGATCTTGATGAAAAGGCTCCCGCTATAACTCATCCTTAAGAGATGTAACTTATTCTCAGAACATTTATATTTGCTAAACACCAAAAGAGAGGTGAGGCGTTATGCTCGCTTCACCTCTTTTTAATAACCTTGAGAAAAAAATTGTACAAAAATCGGTTTGAAAGGCTATAAAATTTATAGTTTTTAGCATAAAACCCAAACCGATTTTTGATTACAATTTTAACAACAAAGGTGAGCCCGATTCAGGAACATGTTCTCATTGAAAAAGGTTCTGAAAATCCGGCGTTATTTCAAAATTACGGGAGAAAGGTCAGTGCAATGAAAAAGCATAAATTAGTAAGCTATGCAAAGTGGGGCTACATTTTCATCGCTCCGTTCTTTGTGATATACATAATATTTCAGCTTGTACCTCTTTTGTCAACATTTTATTACAGCTTTTTTGAAAACTACCGTGATGGCTTGACCACTATAGGTCCTAATTTTGTGGGCTTGGATAACTACATTACCCTGTTTACACCCGGTACCGACGGAACCATCAATATCGTTACTTATTTCGTAAACACTATAATAATGTGGATATTGGGAGCTGTTCCGCAGCTTCTCTTCTCACTGCTCTTAGCGGTTATTTATACCAGCGAAAGATTAAGGATCAAGGGGCAAGGCTTTTTCAAAACAGTAATGTACATGCCTAACCTTATCATGGCGGCGGCTTTTGCGATGCTGTTCTTCATGCTGTTTTCAAAGATAGGTCCTGTAAATCAGATCTTATACGGCGGCAATACCGAAAAAGCTTTTGACTTCTTCGCTAACACATGGGGCGCAAGAGGAATAATTGCGGGTATCAACTTCCTTATGTGGTTCGGTAATACCACCATTCTTCTTATGGCGGGTATCATGGGAATCGACCAAAGCTTGTTTGAAGCGGCGTCAATAGACGGCGCAACATCATGGCAGGTATTCTACAAGATCACTCTCCCTCTCTTAAAGCCTATCATGGTTTATGTTGCCATCACTTCTCTTATCGGCGGTCTCCAGATGTTCGACGTACCTCAGGTTATCGGTACTTCCCTCGGCTCGCCCAACAGAAGTACAATGACAATGATCATGTACCTGAACAACTATCTGGGTACATCAAAGAACTACGGTATGGCGGGTGCTCTGTCTGTTATTATATTCATTATAACAGGTATCCTGAGTGTAATCGTATATAAGACAATGGCGACCGACAACAGCGGAAAGCCCAAGAAGGCGAAGAAAGGAGCGTAATCGAAAATGGCAATCAAAGAAAAAACGATACGTGAAAACGAAAGCGCAAAGGGCAAAACGCTTGCATTGAAAGCCGTGGCCTATATTTTTCTGATATTGGTTACTCTTCTTGCGTTATTCCCGCTTATTCTGCTTGTCATCAATGCAACTCACACCAATAATGAGCTGCAATCGGGTTTCAAGGCTTTGCCGGGCACCGCGTTTATAGACAACCTTGTTACCGCGTGGAACGACACCGCGCTGTTTACACTGCCGCGCAGCATGCTGAACAGCTTTATAATCGCTGCGTCTTCATGTATTCTTACATCATATTTTTCGGCAATGACCGCTTACGGAATCCATGTTTATGATTTCAAGCTGAAAAAGATCGCTTTCAACTTCATAATGGTCATCATGACCATTCCCACACAGGTTGCTGCGGTTGGTTTTGTTCAGTTGGTAGGCAAATTCCACATGGAAAATACCTATTGGCCTCTGATACTCCCCGCAATTGCCGCTCCCTCCGTATTCTTCTACATGAAGCAGTACATTGAAAGCTCCATGCCTATCGAGGTTATCGAGGCTGCGCGTGTGGACGGCTCAAATGAGTTCAGAACCTTTAACGCCATCGCGCTCCCTATGCTTAAACCGGCAATAGCGGTTCAGATGATTTTTGCTTTTGTTTCGTCATGGAACAACTTCTTCACCCCCGCCCTTATCTTAAACAAAGCGGAGATGTGGACCTTGCCTATCGTTAACGCTACGCTGCGTCAGAAGATCCAGTCGCAGAACTGCGATATCGGTGAGGTATATATGATGATCCTGCTGTCTATTATACCCGTTGTTATTGTATATATTTTCCTTTCAAAGTATATCGTTAAGGGTGTTTCCTTAGGCGCAGTAAAGGGCTAATCAAGAGCTTATCGCTTTAATTTCTGCAATGAGAATAGAAATTTACTATATCTCTTACGGTTCTCAAATCAAATTTCGGAAAATACGCGTAAGCATTAAAAACGGTATTTCGGGTACAATCACGATATTGAACTCGGTATCGGAAAGATCAATTTGATTTCTTCTTCACTCTTTCTTATTTTCTCATAGCGAAAGCCCGTCTTTATAGGCGGGTTTTTGCTTTATATAAATAATACTAATATCTGTTTTGACGGTAGACTTTGTT
>JAAVIG010000047.1 GCA_014796735.1 Oscillospiraceae bacterium | reverse complement strand
CTCTCTCCCCCTTTGGTGTCACCTTAAGCCCCGCGGGAGGCGTGCTGCACTCGCTTCCGAGTTAAAAGAAAACATTACATAAAGCGTAGCTCTAAGAATTGGTAAAGCGGCAGTTTTCCATAAAAACAAAGCACTACATAAAGCGCAGCTTTACAAACTAAACAATCCGCAGTTCTTCCGAAAAGCACCTCACAGCTCAAAACGCAGTTTTAAAAAGCCCAACGCAGTTGAAAAAGGCACTCCGCCGATTGAGGACACCCCCACCCCCCTAAGCACTAACAATCCTATAATACCCCCTCGCCCCAACCCCATAAATCACCACATACAAAACCGCATACACAACAAAGCACCCGCCCATACAGCAAGCCAAAAGCCACCCACCCGAAAATCCCGTTAATTCTATCATTCGCAAAATTATGGGAAAAGCAAAGCCGGAGTGTATTCCCGCCACTATCAAAGGAAGAAAGAACACGGTAAGCACCTGTGAATGTATCGAAGCCTTGACCTCGCTTTTGCTCATTCCCACATTCTGCATTATTTCATAACGGCTCTTGTCCTCGTAGCCCTCGGAGATCTGCTTGTAATAAATGATAAGTATTGCCGCCATTGTGAAAAGCAGCCCCAAAAACACGCCCAAGAAAAACAGTCCGCCGTAAACGCTCATATAATCGGCCCGCGCCTGTTCCTTATCCTCTACAAAGCTGTATGAAGAAACACCCTCAAGCTCTTTTACGATTTTGTCTCTCGTTTGCACCCAAAGGCTTCGGTCAGTTATGTCAAAATCTATTCTGTGGTCGAGAAAAGAACGATCTCTGCCCACATCTAAAAAATCTCCGTAATCTCCGCTGATATTCAAAAGTATATCTCTGTCTTTGACTATTACAACCGTGACGGTATTGGCAAAGGAAACATGACTGTTTACGTTGTTTCTTGATGTTACCTTTACTTTATATTCCTTGTCAAACAGCTTCAGCGTATCGTATTGATAATCGTAATTTGAGGTTATTACAGCTATCTCATTATCCTTAAGCGTAATACCGCTGCCGCTGAATTTATTGTAATCCTCGGCGGCTATAACGGTCATTACCGTGCTGAATCCCATATTGTAGCTTCCGGCGTCAACCGTATTTTCCTCTATATCACAATGTAATCCAAAGTAATCATAATCACCCTTTACCTCCACGCAGCCGGAATTTTCATCAAGGATTTTCATTATACTTTCAATCTGCTTCAAGGAGTCTGAGGAATTTTCTCCGCTGCCGAAAGCTTCAAAAACCTGTATGGAAACATCGAAAGGATAATTATAGTTTAGTGTTATTTCCGCCGCTATCATAAGGCACGACGTTGTTGAAAGCATTACAAGAACCATTGTGGATAAAATACAGATATTCGCAAGCCCCGCCGCGTTTTTCTTCATACGGTAAAGCATACCCGAAACGGATGTGAAATGCTTGGTTTTGTAATAATAGCCTTTGTTTTTCTTAAGAGCCTTTAACAGGAAAACGCTTCCCGCGGTAAACAGCATATAAGTACCGATTATAACCAGCAGCACCGCGAAGAAAAACATTTCCAAAGCGTCTCTTACATCGGTGGTCGTAATGGAAATGATATACCCGCTCCCAAGGCAAAGCACACCCAAAACGGTCAATGTGACCTTTGTTTTCGGCTCCTTTTCTCCCCTGCTTCCGCTCATCAGCAGCTCGATAGGCTTGGAGAAACCGATCTGTCTTACCGAATTAAGCATGATCAGGAAAAAGATTATGCCAAACAATATCAAAACGTTTATAACAGCTTCAAAGGAAACATAAAAGCCGAGAACGATGTCCGCGCCGATTATCCTTGATACCGTCAGATACATAAGCTTGTCAAGCGCTATCCCGGCGCCTATGCCGAGCAGTATGCTTATTCCCGCCACATACAGCGTTTCAAAAGCAACCACTCTTGAAATATGCCCTTTGCCCATTCCCAGAACATTGTAAAGACCGAACTCCTTTTTCCTGCTCTTCATCAGAAAGCTGTTGATGTAAAAAAGGAATATTGCCGCAAAAATTCCCGTTACTATCGCGCCGAAAAACATAAGCTGAGGTATTATCGTCGTACCGCTTTCATAACTCCAAAGCCCCTTGTTCAAAGACAGCGAACGTATGATATAAAACATCGCAACAGTGATAACGCAGGCCGATATATAGGGAATATACGCTTTGCCGTTCTTTTTTATATTTTCCGCGGCAAGCTTTATATACAGCATATAAAAAATTCCCCCTCCCGTTTTTTCGCGCCTGCTTAAGTGTTTTTAAGCCGTCTGCGTTTTGCTTACTATTTTGTAATAAGACCTTGCGGTCAAAAGATACACAATGACATAGAAAACGGCAAATATCAGGAAGCAGCCCAGAGTACAGCCGATAAACAGCGGGGTGTTGTTCATATTGAGACCCTCCAGCAGCTTTTTAAGCAAGGGAAACGCCGCAAGCATGTGTACTCCCGCGGCAATCAGCGGCAGGAAAAACACCGTCAGCACCTGTGAATGTATCGAGGCCCTGACCTCGCTCTTGCTAAGCCCCACACTCTGCATAATCCCAAAGCGGTTTCGGTCGTCGTACCCCTCGGATATCTGCTTGTAGTAAATTATCAGCACCGCCGCCATTATAAACAGCGTTCCCAAAAACAGCCCTAAGAAAAACAGTCCTCCGTATATATCCAGAAATTCAAACTTGCCTCTCGAACGGCTTACGATCGATACATAACGGCTTGTCCTTTCCGCTATTTCGGGAACCAACACATTGTACTGCCTTTTTTCGTCGGCGGTAAAGCTTACGTTCATCACCCTGTTTGTACGCAGCCCTATCTCCTCCAGCTCCATATGCTCGCAGTATTTTTCGCTGATATATCTCATTACCTCAAGATCGCTTATCACAATTACCGCCGTTTCAGCTACCGCGTCATTCTGATTATTTTTTGCGTAAAAGTACTCAAGCCTTTCCTTAATGTCAAATTCTCTGCCGAAAAGCTCCATGCGGTCATAAGCAAAAATTCTGCTGTCGGCTTTTTGGGGCGCAGCGGCGATCTCATCGGGCTTAAGCTCGAGATTCGCTCCGAAAGCCTTGTTGTAATCTTCTGCGGTAACAAAATAAACGACGGTAAGGTCGGTGCTGTAATCTCCCTCAAAAGACGCTTTTCCTCCGCTGAAATAAGCTACCGTTTCAAAAATATCGAACACATTGGTTTTGCTTATTTCCTTTTCATACTCGGTTATAATATCCACCGCTTCGTCAAAGGCTTTCTGCTTTTCCTCCAAATCCTCTCCGAAATAGGGACGGTTCACCCATAAAGTCATATCGTAGGGATAGCTTTCGTTTAATATATCGTTCATGCCTATCATAAGGCAGGAGGTGGAGGAAAGCATTACCAGCACCATTGTGGATAATATACAGATATTTGCAAGCCCCACCGCGTTTTGCTTCATGCGGTAGATCATACCCGATACGGAAATAAAATGCCTTGTTTTGTAATAATAACGCTTGTTTTTTCGCAGCGCCTTAAGCCAAAATACGCTTCCCGCGATAAACAGCATGTAGGTTCCCGCAATTACCAATATTACCGCTAAGAAAAACAACATAAACGCCAACGCAATATCCTTTATGGTAATTGAAAGGTAATAACCCGTTCCGAGGCAGGCTAACCCGAGAAAAGACATGAGCCACCTTGTTTTCGGCTCCTTTTCGCCTACCGCACCGCCCTTTAAAAGCTCAACGGGCTTTGAAAAATGTATCTGCTTCAATGAATTTAAAAAAATAAAAAAGAATATCGCTCCGAAAAGGATAATGCATGCGTCTATCGCTTTAAGGGAAATGTAAAATCCCAACGAGACCTCCGCGTCAAGCAGCCTTGCGATAAGCAGATACATGAGCTTATCCAGCAAAATTCCCCCAACGATCCCCACAACAATGCTTATGACCGAAGTATAAAGCACTTCAAGAAATATCACCGCCGAAATGTGCTTTTTTTCCATGCCGAGAATATTCATAAGCCCGAATTCCTTTTTGCGGCGTTTTAAAAGAAAGCTGTTGGTGTAAAAAAGAAATATCACCGAAAAAACGGCCGCTACAGCGCTGCCTATATTCATAAAGGCTATTATGAAGCTTGCGCCCCTCATGGATTCTATCCCGGGATTGTATGACAGCGAGTTGACTATGTAAAACATCGCTATCGTTATAATGCATGCTATCATAAAAGGAATATAGGTTTTGGCGTTCTTTTTTATATTGTCGGCGGCAAGCTTAAAATACAAACCTTTACTCATTCGAGCCGCCTCCCGTTGCGATAACCGTAAGGGTATCGAAAATTTTCTGATACATTTCCTCGTTGGTGCAGCCGCCGCGGTATATCTGGTGAAATACCTGTCCGTCCTTGATAAAAAGAACTCTGCCCGCGTGACTGGCGGCCTTTACCGAGTGCGTTACCATTAAAATAGTCTGTCCGTCGGCGTTCAGGTCGGTGAATATATTCAGAAGTCCGTCCGTCGCCCTTGAATCCAACGCGCCCGTAGGCTCGTCCGCAAGAATAAGCTTGGGGTTGGTGATTATCGCTCTCGCAACCGCCGCCCTTTGCTTTTGTCCGCCCGACACCTCGTAGGGGTACTTCTGCAATATCCCGGTGATCTCAAGGCGCGCGGCTATGGGCTTTAATCTTTCACTCATCTCATAAAAGCTTTTTCCGCTTAAAACAAGAGGGAGAAAAATATTGTCCTGTATCGTAAAGGTGTCCAACAGGTTGAAATCCTGAAACACAAAGCCAAGATTGTCGCGTCTGAACGCCGACAGCTCTTTTTCCCTTATATCCGTTACGCTTTTTCCCTCCAAAAGCACCTGTCCGCCCGTAGGCTTGTCAAGTGCCGCCAAAATATTCAGCAGTGTTGTTTTGCCCGAACCCGATTCACCCATTATCGCAACGTATTCGCCCCGCTCCACCGAAAACGAAACGTCGGTCAGGGCTTGTACCTGACTTCCGCCGAACAGGGACAAATAGGTTTTTTTAAGACATTTTGTTTCCAATATTGCCATTCTTAGTCATTCCTTTCCCTTGCTTTAAAATTTTTTTAACTTGTGTTTATTATAACAAAATCGGCGGCTTCCAAAAATCTTTTTGGGTGACAAATCGATACGGCGGTGTGACAATTTTGTAATATTTGCCCTCGATCTGGTTAAAACAATTTCAGCTGAATCTGATCCCCGCCGTCAACGCTTTGCTTATACGAACGCACCGGTCTGTCCGTGACCCTGTCCGTTTCTTCGTTTATACTGTCGCACAGCAGCGGAGAGTCAATATCATATGCGGCGGTCTTTTCCTTTACGATATTTGAACGGAAGTTGGCATAGCAGTACAAGCAGCCGTGAGAGCAGGTATCATAGGAGCCTATATCATCGCACTTTACGCATTGGCAAAAAGTCCGCTGCCCGTCCGCCTTTACTTTTAACTTGCTGCCTGTAATACGTTCTATAAGCTGTCGGTCAATACAACTGTTATGCTCTATTCCGTATTTTTCAAGAGGTATATCTTCCGCGCAGGTGGCAATGACAAGCCCATATTCTCTCGCGATACGCGCAAGCCTTCCCATAAACTCCTCAAGCTCATTCGGCGGCAGACTTTTTGCCCCCAATCCGGCAAGCTTTGTGCTGTTTTTGGAGGGGTATATATCCACAATGCTGACAACCGCCTTTTCCGTTTTGCCTTCAAGCCTTGCGGCGATTTTCTCAAAGCTTTGCAGGTGATGATCGGGAGTATACCTGTCGGAAAAAAGAATAGGGTCGTATCTCCATATCACACGCTCCTTTCCGAGCTTTTCGGAAAGCGCGGCAAAGGTTTCAAGCCGTTCTTCAATGCCGGGAACGTTGGGTTCGATTTCTTTTCCG
>JAAVIG010000046.1 GCA_014796735.1 Oscillospiraceae bacterium | reverse complement strand
TCCAACCGTCATGGTTCCCAAGTAGTATGTAGCCTTTCCTGCTTCCGCAGCCTGTGTATCCTCCTGCTCGGGAGCAGCGGCTTCCGCTTCATTATCTTCTTCGGCGGGAACTTCCTCTTCAGCAGCAGTGATGTCAGCTTCGGTTGAGGTCTCTTCGGAAGCGGAAGCTTCGTCCTCTGCCTCGGAGGGTTCATCAGCGGCAGAAGCTTCATCCTCTGTCTCAGAGGATTCATCAGCGGCAGGAGCTGCAATATTTGCTGCTGCGGCTTTTGCCTCTACTGCAGTTGCATGATCCTTCAAAATCTTTCCTTCGGACTGAAGGATAGAAATGCAGGGAGCGTCATAGAGATAACCCGTCAGATTCAAACCTATTGTGCCGGGTTGATTGTTATAAATGATAGTAGCAATAGCACCGGCTTCTACTGCGGCATTTGCTTTCTCGAAGAAAGAAGATGTACCGCGGGAGCAAACTGCGATCTTGCCTTCAAGAGCGCCTTCGCCCAAAGCAGCCCATTCCTCGGGAGTGCCGAAACCGTCAATATAAACATATTGATGCTCACCGGCAATGGAATCAAAAGTATTCGCACCATATGATGCTGATGAGTCGGAATAGAAAATAATACTATCGCCGACTGTAAAATACTGACCGGTAGCACCCGCGTTATCTATGGAAGCCACAGTCAGCGCGTTGTCGTAGGATCCGGGAGAACCGTCGGTCTGGAAAGCTACATCATCGTTATAAATAGCTCCGGGGTCACTGTCGTCTGCCCATGCGCCCGAGTTGCCTGCGGAAATGGAAACTACCACGCCGCATTCAACAAGGTTGTCCAGTATAGTCTGATATGCCGCGTTGCTGTTACGAGACATGCCGGGATTACCGGAGCCCAATGACAGGTTGATAGAGTCAGCCTTCAAAACGATAGCGTCCTCAATGGCTACCATATAGTCGGAGTCATACGCTCCGCCGCCCTTGCCGAACACCTTCATGGTGATAAGCTGTGCATCGGGAGCCACGCCCTGTGTGAGCACGGTAGGAAGAGCGGGCTTAAAGCCGTCTTCGGTCTTAATGTACGCGTTGGCGGTAGCAATACCAGCAACGTGAGAACCATGCTCGCCCTGAGTGTCATTGTCATGATTGATATCGTAATCTCCGTCTACATAGTTGTAGGCAAAAGGAAGCTTTGCGTTCAGATAAGTCTTTGTGGGGTCGATTTTAACATTCAGCTTATCCGCAACGCCAGCGACTTCATCGGCGGTCATAAGATGAAGACCTGCAATGAATTCGTCAACGCTTTTGTTTTCCTTTTCCGCCAGCTTACTCAATGAATACAGATATCCTTCCTCACTGAACGACTGGTGGTCGTCGTCCGTACCCGTATCGATTATGGCAATACGGGAACCTGCACCGGTATAGCCGGCAGCCCAGGTTAAGTTTGATCCGATCTGTGCCGAAGAAGTGGACATATTGGGATCATAAGCAACAGGCTGCTTTAACACATCTGGTGCATACTGAGTTTCAACGACTACTTCTTCTACATCGTTGATTTTCTCGATTTTTTCGATCTGTCCGTACTCAACGTTAGCGGAAATCAGGTTAGCCGCCAAGGTCAAGTTCCAAACAACATCGAGGTCTTTTTTTGTCACCTTTTCGATCTCGGCGACAACAACGTCCTGCTTTCTCTGCAAGTCGTCACGGTAACTCATTGCCGCATAGTTTTCGGCAATGTCCTTTACCTCAAAGCCTGCTTCGATCGTAGACTTGTCTTTAAGGAAAATGGAAACACGAACTACATCGTTTGCCGCGTAAGCGGACTTCTGTTCCTTTTCCCCAAACGTCTTCCTGCCTATGTCAGCAGAAACGCTTTTGTTGCTTACCTTCGTAAAATCCAACGCCTTATTGTTGTCAGCCAACGTAGGTATCACAAAACCGTTCACTGCCACGGCAACGGCTAAGATGCCCGAAAGCAAGCGTCCAAGGGGTTTGTGTTGCATTAAGTTACGCTCCTTTTCTTTTTTATTTATATCACACTGTAAAGCGTAATACACAGTACTGCGGTAATTCACCGGACTAAACCGCTAAAGCACTGCGGCAAGCCTGTCCGATGAACCGATAATTGTTTATATCACGCAAATGCGCAATACACGTTAAGGAAACCACATGCAAGCAGATCAAAAGCAAATTGCATTTTTCCATTTATATTATAGCACATATTCCCATAATTTTCAATTATTTTTTTTATTTTTTTCATTTTCCAAAAAGCGGAAAAAAAGCGTAACAGAGCCTTTGAAAGGAATTTTTGCCGCATTATGTAAATCGGAAATAATTAGTATTTTTCTCCTTGTAAAATTGTGCAAAATGACAACACAACATAAAAAATCACCGCAATAAAACCTGAAGCAAGGTTTATTGCAGTGACTTTTTTCATTATTTAAAGGACAGCACCGAAAATATATCGAGAAAGACCCTTATTATAATAGTATATCCGTTTCGGCGATTTTCATCATGCCAATTCCTTTTTGAACTGACGTAATACCCACAGTTCTAAAAGGGATTAGTATCAATCACACCAGATCATTTTCATCAAAGGGATCCCCACATTCGGGACAGAATTTAGGAGGATTTGAGGGATCAACAGGCTCCCAGCCGCACTTGTCGCACTTATATTTCTTAGGAGCGGCGGGCTTAGGTGAACCGCAATCGGCGCAGAATTTACCCGTATTGGTCTTGCCGCAGGAGCATACCCACTCGGTGGGAGCAATAGGCGCGGGAGCCGCGCCCTCCTTTGAAGTACCGCAGTTAGAGCAGAATTTGCCTGTATTCTGTGTGCCGCAGGTACAAGTCCAGGGTTCGGGTTTCTTGTTTCCGCATGCGGAGCAGAACGCGCCAGTGTTTAAGGTACCGCAGGAACATTTCCAGGAGTTGGCCTGTGCTTGGGCCTGTGCCTGCTGCTGATTGTACTGCTGCGCGTTTGCCGTCATCTGACCAAGAATATTACCGCCTGTCTGCTGTGCCATATTCATTCCCATAAAGCCCATCATTGCACCGCCCTCGTTGGAGCCTGCCGCCTCGATACCGCGGGCAACGCTTCCCGCCATCATAGCCTGCTGAACGTTGGGGTCAAGCATGGTATCCGCCTTAAGTCTGTCGCCAAGCAGCTTCTTGCTTTCCTCGCTGAGAGTGGGCGCGCCCATACCGATATTTGTTACCATAAAGCCGCGCTGCTGCCAGTTGTTTACGGTAGCGGTCTGTACGTTCTGAGTAAGCTCGGTCAGCTTTGTGGAGATCACGCTGTAAAATACGCCCTGTGTGGAAAGCATGCCAAGAGCCTCTGTCATAGCCTGAATAAATTCCTGCTTATACTGATTGCTGTCGAATATAGAGGAAACGGTCATATCGCCCGACAAAACGCCCTTGCTCGCGACCTCCTGATAAAATCTTACCGCGTATTCGGCGTCGGGTATCTGTATTTCAAAGGTACCGTAAAAACGAAGATCGATAGACGTATTGTATTTGGGATCAAAATAAGGAACAGGCGTGCTTGTACCAAAGCGTATTCCGGGAAGCTTTTGCAGATTGATATAAACAACGCGCTGTTCATAAGAGGGTGTTCCGCCGTAGGTAAAACGACTGATGAAATCCTTTGCGGAATCTTTGATCTGTCCCGCGAAAATAGAGGGAGCAGAGGAGTTGTCCAAGGTATATCTTCCGGGCTCGGTAACGACATTGGTGATCTTGCCGTTATCGAGCGTAAGCATACAGGTATTTTCCTCTACCATAATAACGCTGCCGTTGCTGATAACGTTTTCCGTTCCCTTTGTGTTGCTTGTTCTGGAAGAATTTTGATTCATTTTTGTGCCTGTGCGGAGAATTACACCGCTGCTCATAGCGCCGCAGTGTATGGCTTCCTTCCAGGAGTCGCCGAGCGTTCCTCCAATTGCTCCTGTTACTGCTTTAATAAGTCCCATTTAAGTACCGATCCTTTCGATTTTTATTATTTTGACGGCTTTTGCGGATACTGCATACAAGCTCGTCTGTTATTCATTTCAACAGCCCAAAGCTGTCAATTTGCCATATTTTGTCCACTACGGGAACAACGCCCGAGCCGCAGTAAGGACATTCTCTTGTGCCCACCGCGGGAACGGGCGCGCCGCAGTTGGGACAGTTTGATTCAATATAGGATCTCGTGTCGGCTTGCGATAGATCCTGATTGTGCGCGAGAGTAACGGAAAAAAGGTTTTGCGTGGGCTTATCCTTAGTTCCGAAAACGATTTTTCCGTCCCTTTCAACATAAGCATAGCTTTCAAGCGCCGCCTGAAAAACCGCCAAAGCGCAGTCCGAGCTTGAGTTATAGCTTTCAACTCCCACGTTATGTATCTTTATATTGTCATAATGTGCCTTTTCGCCCTTTGACCGATAATCCTCCGTTATTCCCCTTATCTGATCCTGCAAGCGCACCGAGGAGTGAGCAACGCTTTGCGGGTCTCCGATTTCTATTGCGTTAAGAATATCCGCAATGCCGTTTCTCACCATGCTTTCCATTCGATCAAAGCCCATTTCGGGAAAATCACGTTCGATTTTCGGTTTGTAAAGCGGGGTAAGCTTAGGAACAGAGTAAGGCAGCTTACACTCGTTCGCTAATCCGTCCGAAAGCATTCTGGCGGTTTCTCCCACGCTCTTTCCGAGATAGCTTCTTGTAAAATTGCTCAGCTTATGCTTTATTACCAATACCAATATCACAATTGCAAGTAAAACTGCCAAAAAAATTGCTAAGAAAACTATAAATCCGTTCATATATGGAGTTTAGCTCCTATGTTTTTTATTGATTATCCTCGGGAGGAACTCTTATGCCGTCGTCAACGGTATCATTGCGAACCGTGGTAAAGTCGGTGAGAACCCAAGAATAATCTCCTGTGGTAACTATCGAACCGCAGTAAGGACATTCACCGGAAGAGGTGATCTCCAAAGGCGCTCCGCAGTTGGGGCAGTTATAACCCTGTGTGCCCGAAACGGCACCCTTTGTGGTCGCGCTTGTGCTTCTGACAAACTTCATCTTGTACCGCAGATCCCAGCGTGTCGTCTTATCGCCGCGGATAATATTTCCCGTTTTTTCATCAACCTGATAATCGATCATACGCGCGTTAAGATAAACGGTAAGATACTCAAATTCCTTGTCCCGTACAAAGCTTGTAAGATAAGCGGTGTTTATTGCAATGCTTTCGTAATGGTAAACAACGCCCTGCTTTTTCTTTTCCTCGACCTGTCTTTGAGTGGTATTGAACAAATTCTGATGCAAAACGGGTCTTACGGGGGTCATATCCCGATTGCACCACGCCATTTGAATATCTATGTACACCTGCTTAGCAAAGGTCACAAAGTCGTCGGCCGTAAAATTCGGATCTTTCTTTTGAAGAAGGGTCTGGATCTGGTCATTTCGGTTAGGCAAAAAAACATTTGCGCCCTGTGTTCCCTGACCCGACCGAACGGTGGGAGTCGAACCGCTGCCTTTATTGCCCTTATTTTTATTTATCATTATAACAATTACAATAATGATGATAATCATAGGCAAAGAACCCACAAAACCGAATGAACCGCCGCTTCCGCTGCTGCTACTGCTCCAATCGCTGTCGCCCCAGTCGAAATCATCGCCGCCTCCCCAGTCACCGCCGCCTCCGCCGTAGTCGTTTCCGTCAAAGCCGATAACAGACACGCAGAAAGTAGTCAAAACGATCGCGGCAATCGCCAGGAAAGCCAAAATCCTTTTTTTCATAGCAAATAAATCCGTTTCCTCTCTGAATATGTTTTTTTACAAAGCTAACGCTTTTCAACAATAAAGCAAATTGCCGTTCTCTCGTCGCCGTTGATCTCAATACCCGTAAAAGCGGGGATCGATACAATGTCGATGTTCTCCTCCTTCATATAAACGCAGGCAATGGCAATAGCCTTAACGGCTTGATTGACTGCTCCCGCGCCTACCGCCTGAACCTCCACGCTGTTTCCCTCACGAATAATTGCGGCAATAGCACCCGCTACCGCCTTGGGGACAGATCTTGACGAAACCTTAACAGGATCCATATGCAACGCTCCTTTCACACATGCGAGAAAAAAGCTTAGCTTAACCTCTCGCATATACGTTTTATTTGACAACACCTGCCGCTTTTGCTGTCTACCTCCAGCAGAACCGCGTTAAGTGTCGTACTTCCCTTTGCATATATATGACGCTGCGGGTAATAGGTGGTCAGTCTTGCAATGATAACGTCTTTTTCTATCCCAAGCACCGACTCCGCTACTCCCGTCATTCCCACATCGGTTATATAGCCCGTGTGGTTTCCGATAATACTTTCATCAGCCGTCTGTACATGAGTGTGAGTTCCCAGCACCGCTGAAACTCTTCCCTCCAGATAATACCCCATCGCCTTTTTTTCCGATGTGGTTTCGGCGTGAAAGTCCACAATAATGTTTTTAGTGTCTATCTCTTCTAAAATTTTGTCTACACATGAAAAGGGGTTGTCTACCGCCTGCATATAATGTATACCTA
>JAAVIG010000045.1 GCA_014796735.1 Oscillospiraceae bacterium | reverse complement strand
ATCAAGGTGCTTTTTTATATCCAAATTTCGCCTTTTTAGCATTGCAGGCGGTAAAGAACAAGATTCATTCGTGGTTCGTTACCCACGGTAAACAACGGAAATGAAAGGAATGTATCAAAATGAACAAGGAAGATTTGATTGTAATGGGGTTGTCGGAGGAACAGGCGAAAAAGGTCATGGATTCCCTCGACGGGAATTATGTTACTAAAGCCCGCTTCAATGAGGTCAATGAGGAAAATAAGTCCTTAAAACAGACAGTTGTCGACCGCGATAAGCAGCTTGAGGATTTGAAAAAATCAAGCGGCGACAGCGCGGAGCTGAAAAAGCAGATTGAGGATTTGCAGCAGCAGAATTCGGTCAATAAGGCAGCGTATGAAAAGGAAATGGCAAAGCTTAGGCTTGATAATGCCGTTGAAACCGCCCTTGCGGCAGCGGGGGCAAAAAATGTTAAGGCGGTCAGGAGCTTGTTTGATACGGATAAGCTTAAGCTTGATGATGACGGTAAAGTGGACGGCTTGGAGGAACAGATTAACGCCGTTAAAAAATCCGACCCTTATATGTTTGCCGAAAAGGAAGTGAACACACCTGTTTTAAGAGGTTTTCAGCCCGCTGCAAGCGGTGACTTTATGCCTAACGGTAAAACCGATTTTTCTCAGATGACTTATTCGGAAATGACCGCGTATCTGGCACAGAACCCTGATACAAAAATCCAATAACTAACAAAGAAAGGAATTGCGAATTATGGCAAAATTTGATTCAAAAAGCTTTAACCCCCAGGCGTTCGGCGCGTATGTGAACCGAATTCCCAATGTAAAGAAAAACGAGCTTGCTAAGTCGGGGGCGGTAGGCTCTAACGAGTACGCAAAGGCGGCTTTGTCCAGTCAGACAGGCAGCTTGTATGCCCGTATCCCCTATTTCGGAAGGATTGACGGGTCAACTTCACAGAATAATGACGGTGTGAGCGATATTACCGCCACCAATACCACTACCTACGAACAGGGCTTTGTTACCGCTTCCCGTATGGATAGCTGGACAGAGCGTTCTTTCAGCAAGAATATTACCGCGGGTGTGGATTTTATGGACAACGTGGCGCAGCAGATCGGCGACTACAAGCAGGAGGTCAAGCAAAATATGCTTTTGGCTATCCTTGAGGGCGTTTTTGCGATGAATACCAAGGGGAATACGGCGGCGGCAAAGGCGGCTAAGGAATTTGTGGAAAAGCATACCTATGATATTTCCGAAAATGCCGATGATAACAAGGTGGGAGCAGATACCCTTAACAAGGCGATTCAGAACGCCTGCGGTGATAACAAATCCGCTTTCAGCCTCGTTATTATGCACAGCGAGATTGCTACCAATCTTGAAAATCTTAGGTTGATGAAATATTTGACCTATACCGACAAGGACGGTATTACACGTGATTTGGCTATCGGTTCGTGGAACGGACGCACCGTGCTTATCGACGACAGCATGCCCGTTGAGGAAACCGCGGGGGGAGAAGGTAAAGCGGCACAGACAAAGTATACTACCTATGTTTTGGGCAAGGGGGCTGTTGTGCTTGACGACATCGGCGACAGTGTTCCTTATGAGATGAGCCGCGACCCTAAGACCAACGGCGGACAGGATACTTTGTATGTGAGAGACCGCTATATTTGCGGCGTGGACGGTATTTCCTTTGAAAAGCCCGCAAGCCTTACCGCTTCGGCTTCCAATGCCGACCTCAAAAACGGCGAAAACTGGAATATTATCAACGACGGAAACAATGCGATCTCGCATAAGTCTATTGCAATCGCACGTATTATTTCCCTCGGATAAGGGGGTGTTCCTCTTGCTTGATATTGCCGTAAAAAGGCTGGAAAGCTTTGGATATAAGATTAAGTCCGAGGATAAGGGTTTGCTGGATTTTGCGGTCGAGAAGGCTGTAAATACAGTCAAAAACGAATGTAATGTGTCGAAGGTGCCGGAGGGACTTGTGAATATCGCCGTGGATATGGCGGTGGGGGAGTTTTTGACGGCTAAGAAGGCTTTTTCGGCGCAGGATATTGCGGGGCTTGACCTTGATTATGCCGTAAAGCAGATACAGGTCGGTGATGTTAATACCGTGTTTGCGGTGGGCGACGGGAGCTTGACGCCCGAACAGAGGCTGGACGGATTTATAAACTACCTTTTGTCTTATGGGAGGAGGGAGTTTGATTGCTATCGGAAAATCAGGTGGTAAGGGCGAGAACGGCGGCGAGAAAGGCAATTGAAAGTACTTACGAGGGGGTTTGCGATATTGTCGAATACGGGAATGTAAGAGATAAGAATAGCAAAATTACTCGTCAGGGAGAGATTGTTACCGCGAAAAATTTGCCCTGCAAGCTTTCCTTTGAGAATGTGACCGCTGCCGTTCAGACAGATACGGGAGCGGCTGTTGCTCAGGGGGTCAAGCTGTTTATTGCGCCCGAAATTGACGTCAAATGCGGGTCGAAAATCGTTGTTACTCAAAACGGGATTACCACCGAGTACGCGGCAAGCGGACAGCCCGCCGTTTATTCCTCGCATCGGGAAATTATGCTGGAATTATGGAAGGAGTGGGCGTAAAAATGGGTAGATCGGGTTTTGATGTTTCGGGGCTTAAGACGTTTCAAAAGAAGCTGGAAAAGCTCAGGGGGCAGGCGGGGTTTGTTGCCGAGGACTGCGCGGAGTCCCTTGCGGGGCGGCTTCTTTCGGAGGTGGTCAAACGGACGCCCGCGGGGGTTTATAACGGAAGCTCTTATACTTGTGAAAGCGGCTTAGGGCACAAGGGAGCTAAGCAATCGGGAAAAATGGGCGGTACTTTGCAGCAGGGCTGGAAGGTTGCCCGTACGCATAAGGGCGGCAATGTTAAGGCTGTTATTTATAATCCCGTCAAGTATGCTTCAGATGTTGAATACGGTCATGTCGTGAGCGGCGGAAAGGGCTTTGTCCAAGGTCACTTTATGCTTGAACAATCAAGGCGGGAGGTAGAAAAAATTGCTCCCAAGGTTGTACGGGACAAGCTGAATAGATTTTTAGGCGGTGCGTTAAAATGATTAGAATGAATTCAATTATAGAAGCCGTCGGCGCTGCGCTGCATGCGGAATTCGGAGAGGATTGCACGGTATATGCGGAGGAAAGTAAGCAGGGACTTGAGACGCCTTGCTTTTTTATTTCCTGTATAAATCCGAGCGATAGGCAGTTAATGGGAAACGCTAACTGCCATTTTCTCGCAAGCCGATATTACCGCGAAAACCGATTTTGTATACAGTATTTCCCACATGACAAAAACAACGGGAGGCAGGAAAGCTATGACGTTACGGAACGGCTTTTCGACTGCCTTGAGGAAATCAACGTTGATGACAATCTGCTGAGAGGTACTACTATGCAATTTGAATATGTCAATGGGGTATTGAGCTTTTTCGTAAGCTATAACTTTTTTGTTTACAAAACAAGAGAGCCTACGCTTATGGGTGAACTGAAAAGAGACGTTAATACTAATCCCTTTTAAAACTGTGGGATTAGTGTTTCGGGTGCAATCCCTTTTTGAACTGTGGGTATTACGTCAGTTTAAAAAGGGATTGGTATAACAACAAATCATGAAAGGAGCTATTTGAATGGCGAAAAAGGTCAAAGAGGAATTTATCGAGGCGGATAATTCCCAAAAGCTTTTTGAAAAAGAACAGCTTATGTCCTCCGAACGTTTTCGGAATAAGAGAGATCTGCTGAATGCTCTGCTGCGTGAAAATAAGCTTTATGCGGTTTCGCAGGCGGAGGAAATGATCGAAATTTATATGAAAGGAAAGGTGAAATAATATGGCTTTAGGCGGAGGTACCTTTACGGTACAAAATAAGGAGCTTCCCGGCGCGTATATCAACTTTATTTCGGCGGCTTCCGCAAATGCGGCGTTGTCGGACAGGGGTATTGCCACTATGCCTCTTGAATTGGACTGGGGCAGGGAAAACGAGGTTTTTGAGGTCACGAATGAGGACTTGCTGAAAAACAGCTTGGAGATATTCGGGTATGAGTATTCCAATGAGAAGCTTAAGGGGTTAAGGGATCTGTTTTTGAATGCCAAGACCTTGTATGCTTACAGGCTCAATTCGGGCGGCGAAAAGGCGGGCAACAGTCTTGCGGAGGCGGTTTGCGGCGGAACCCGCGGAAATGACCTTAAGATAGTTATCAGGCAGAATGTGGACGATGAATCTTTGTTTGACGTTAAGACGCTGCTGGGTAATGTGGAGGTTGACGAGCAGACGGTGGAAAGTGCGGCGGAGCTTAAGCCCAACAGCTTTGTTCAGTGGAAATCGGGTGTCGATTTGGAGCTTACCGCGGGTATGGCTTTGACGGGCGGTACCGACGGAGAGGTGAACGGGGCGGCACATCAGGCTTATCTTGATAAGATTGAATCGTATACTTATAACGTTATGGGCGTTACCGTTACGGATGAGGTTACTAAGAGCCTTTATGCTTCCTATAACAAGCGTTTGCGCGACGAGATGGGCGTTAAGTTCCAGCTTGTGGTGTATCGCATGGCGGCGGATTATTACGGCGTTATCAGCGTTAAGAACAAGGTGCTTGACGAGAATTGGGGCGAAGGGTCTCTTGTGTACTGGGTGACCGGTGCAAGTGCTGGCTGCGAGGTGAACAGGAGTAATCAGAACAAGATTTACAACGGCGGGTTTGACGTTGAGGCGAATTATACCCAGACTGAGCTTAAGAATGCCGTTAAGTCCGGGGAATTCGTGCTGCATAAGGTGGGTCAGGACATCAGAGTGCTGGAGGATATTAACACTATGGTGACCGTTTCTGACACGCAGGGCGATATTTTTAAGGACAATCAGACGGTAAGGGTTATGGACCAGATTGCCAATGATATTGCGGTGCTGTTTAATACCAAGTATTTGGGGGTTGTGCCCAATGACGCGGCGGGTCGTATCTCTCTTTGGTCGGATATTGTAAAGCATCATGAGCAGCTTAGAGAGATAAGAGCTATTGAGAATTTCTCCGACGCCGATGTTACGGTTACGCAGGGTAATACAAAAAAGTCGGTTGTCGTTACCGACCTTGTGACTGTCGTTAATGCTATGGGTAAGCTTTATATGACCGTTACGGTAGCTTAAAAATATGGATATGCGGAAAATCGAAGATTTTTCGTTCGTCGGCGCGGAGCGTGGCTTCGCGCCTCCTCTAAGAGGAAGAAAGGATTTTAATTTATGGATAATAATGTTATTATGCACGCGAAAGATACGGTGTTTGCGGCTTTGGCAGAGTGCTTCGTTACGATTGGGTCAAGACGTTATAACTTTATGCAGGCGATTAACCTTGAGGCAAAGTTTGAGAAAAATAAGGTTGAAGTGCCTATCCTCGGTAAGACCGGTAAGGGTAATAAGGCAAGCGGCTGGAAGGGTACGGGCTCCGCTACCTTCCACTACAATACCTCTATTTTCCGTGAGCTTATGCAGAGGTATAAGGATACCGGAGAGGACGTTTATTTCGAGATTCAGATCACTAACGAGGACAAGACTTCGGCAGTGGGGAGACAGACTATCGTGCTTGTTGACTGCAATATCGACGGAGGTATCCTCGCTAAGTTCGACGCGGACGGGGAATATCTTGATGAGGATATGGATTTTACCTTCGAGGACTTTAAGATGCCTGAGACGTTTAAGGAGCTGAATGGGTTTTTGACGAACTGAGGGTGTTGGAAAAGTTGATTGGAGGGGTTGACGATGCGGGGTGAGAGTGGTATAATAAAAATATATTATGTAACTATGCCTGCTGCAATGTCGGTATTTTGTGACTGATGATAAAAATTGTTTTTTGGTGTTGACAAATCGGAATGAGTGTGGTATAATTCATATTGAAAAAACATTAAACGTCATGAGCGATTCTCACCAAAAAACTGTTTATTTACACAAACAGGAGGTGCAACAAACCCCGAAGTAGTAGCTTCGGGGTTTGTTGTTACAGGCTGACCGTTCGTTCTACCTCTTGTCCAGCCATTTGCAGATATAATATGTAACTATACCTGCTGCGACAGAAGTTAAAAATGAAAAAACAAGCGTCATAACGATCTCACCTCCTTTCGTCTTAAGAGACGAGATGCGAACGGTAATATAATTATACCACTTTTAGGTTATTTTGTCAAATTTAATATTAAAAAGCACTTTGAGAGATCAGGGTGCTTTTTTAATTTTTACGAAAGGATAGCTTACAGGATATACCGTGATGAAGATAAGGGATAATGAGTATTGGAAGTGTTGCTTTGCGCGGCTTGAAGAAAGGCAAAACAAGCTGGCGAGCAATAGCCGCGACGAGATAGAGTGGCTGTACAGGCAAGCTGTAAGAGAGATAGAGGGGAAGGTTAATACTTGGTATAGGAAGCTTGGGGAGAACGGCGTTTCTATGGCGGAGGCGAGGAAGCCGCTTTCTGCTGCGGAGCTTAGGGAATTTAAGTGGGACGTTCACGATTATATCAAATACGGACAGGATAATGCTTTAAGCGGGCAATGGGTAAAACAGCTTGAAAGCTTTTTGGGCAGGCTCAGTGTTTCTAAGTATGATGCGCTTAGAATACAGACTCGGCAGAGTATTGAAAGCCTTTTCGCGAAACAGTCGGGGATTGTTTCCGAGACCATGAAAGAGGTTTATCAGAGCGGGTTTTATCATACCGCTTTTGAAATTCAGAAGGGCTTGGGGGTTGGCTGGGATATTCCGCGGATTGAGCAAAATCAGCTTGAAAAGATTATTGCAAAGCCTTGGACGGTGGACGGGAAGAATTTTTCCGAAAGGATTTGGAGAAGTAAGCAGAGGCTTATTGCGGAGATTGATTATGACCTATCAAATAAAATCATTTCCAAGGCTGACCCTAAGAGGACGGTTGACGCGATTACAGATATGCTGAACGCTTATAAATCGGGCGCGGGAAGGATTGTGATGACAGAGGAAGCTTATTTCAACTCGTTGGCGCAGAAGGATTGTTTTGACGATTTAGGGGTTGAGGAGTATGAGATTGTGGCTACTTTGGATAGTCGTACTTCGGGGATTTGTCAAAGTATGGATGGGAAAAGGTTTTCTGTGAAAGAGTTTCGTGTGGGGGTTACCGCGCCACCGTTTCACCCTTGGTGTAGGTCTACTGTTTGTCCTTGTTTTGATGATTTTAAAGAGAGTGCAGGGGACGGGGAGAGGTATCGGATTCCTGACGATTTGAATTATCAGGATTGGAAAAAGGCGTTTGTTGACGGGGGTGATAAGTTCGCATTTGCGGGTGTTGACAAATCGGGAAATGGTGATATAATAGGAATAACAAAAAATGCAAATGGCAAAGAAATATTAATTGTTGAACATACAGATGTTGTTGGAAAACCAAATAGTATCACTCAAAAAGAATCCTCAAAAGGTGGCATAGAACGCAATTATTATGATGAAAACGGTAAACAGAGTAAACAAATTGCGAATAACAATCATGGAAAACCTAAACAACATCCATATGGGAAAAACGGCGAACATGCACATGATTATATTTATGATGAATCTGGTAATTTGACTGGAAGACCAATCAGGGAATTAACAGATTTTGAGAGAGAGGAAAACGGTGATATTTTATGAATATAACAGGATTTAAAAATCATATAAATTCTTTAACGTCACATTTTCTATTTGATTTCAACGGTAAAAATTGCGGAGTTGATCCATTAAGCAAAGATGAATTTGACATTTGGTATGGCGAGAAATTACATACCGTTAAAACCGTAGAAGAAGTTATGACAATACCTATTTTTGATGGTCAGTCATTAACGCAGATATTTAATAGGATTGAGAATATTGATTATTAAACTGTATTTGAGGATGATTGATAAATATAGTCATAGTAGAAATAAAAATCTGTAACAATTAAATTTAATAATTAAAGCACTTTGAGAAATCAGGGTGCTTTTTTTATGTGATTTTTTAAAAAAGAAAGGAAATAAAATTATGTCAAAGTTTTCAAAGTTTATGAAGGCCAATAAGACCGTAAAGGAAAACGAAATGCACGCGGTCACAAAATCACTTTGCGATGAGAACGGATCGCCTCTTCAGTGGGAGTTCCGCCACCTCACTTCAAAGCAGAACGATAATATCCGCGACGAGTGTACAAGGGAGATTCCCGTGCCCGGTAAGGCGAATATGTACAGGCAGAAGCTTGACGCTTCAAAATACCTTCATAAGCTTATCGCCGCCTCCGTCGTTTCGCCCGATCTGTACGACAGCGAATTGCAGGACAGCTACGGGGTTTGTACTCCCGAGGAGCTGCTGTATGCTATGGTCGATGATCCCGGTGAGTACAGCGATCTTGCCGCTTATGTGCAGAAGCTGAACGGGTTTGACGCTTCTTTTGATGATAAGGTCGACGAAGCAAAAAACTGATCGAGGAGGGAGACTGGGAGGCTAATTTCGCCTACTATGCCCTCCATAAGCTTTATATTCTGCCGTCGGTCTTTCTTGAAATGGGTGAACAGGAAAAGGCTTTTGTGGCGGCAGCTATTAAAATAAGGATAGAAAATGAGGAAAAGGAAGCTAAAAAGATCAAGGCTAAGCAGAGTAAGAAAGGCAGGTGATATTTGGGGGTATGGCTACTATCAGTACGGCTATTGAGCTGGAGGACAGGGTCTCGTCAACATTAAACAACGTTATGAATGCTGTCAATATGACTGCATCGGCAATTGAGAGAGTCAACGGAACCTTTGATAAACCGATTGAATCCTCCTATTTTGACGGACTGCGTAACAGTATTGCTCAAGCTTCTGTTGACATTCGGAATTTAAGCGCGGATATGAAGAATGTGAGCGCGCCGGAAGTGCAGCCTGCGCAGGTAAAGCCTGTCACAATTCCTATTGAATGGCAAACCGATAATCTTAAAGTGTTTACCGGAACGGGAATTGAGCGTTTTAAGCAGGAAGCACAAGCGGCGACACAGCAGTTGAATAATTTGGGCTATGCTCAAAGCGTTATTGTTGAGAATGCAAGAAACGCGCGAATTTTTTCACCAAATGCATTGGCGGATATAAGCGGCTTGCAGGGTAGAATACAGTCTATAAGGCAGTATATACAGAAAATTGAGAGCAAGCCGCTTAACTTGGTTTCGGCTGCGGAAGCAAATGAGCTGGAGCGGCTGAGAGCACAGCTTGAATCCATAAGAGGCGCACAGGCGGAGCTTAATTCCGCAGTCAACGCTATGGATGCCGGCAGTGCCAATCAGGCTTATTTGCGTCTTTCGCAGACAGTGGGAAATACCGAAAGATATATAAGGGACAATTCCGAGGAACAGGAAAAGTTTAACAAAAAATTAGAGAACGGCTCAAGCGGCTCTGACAAGTTAATGCGAAGCATAAAAGGAATTGCAGCGGCTTATCTTTCGGTGCAGTCAATGGGAAAGGTCTTGGAATTGTCGGATACGGTTACTCAAACTACGGCAAGACTTAATATGATTGTTGACGATGACGGAAGCGTTGAGGCGCTGCAAAAAAAGATTTTTGCTTCCGCGCAGGCTTCGAGAGGGTCGTATCAGGAAACGGCAGATGCGGTTTCAAAGTTGGGACTTATGGCGGGTGACGCTTTTGGAAGCTCAGACGAGATCGTGGCTTTTATGGAGCAAGTCAATAAACAGTTTACTATTGCGGGTACGAGCGCTTCGGGTGTTGACGCTGCCATGCTTCAATTGACGCAGGCTATGGGATCGGGTGTGCTTAGAGGTGAGGAATACAACAGCATTTTAGAGCAGGCGCCTAATATTATACAAACTATCGCGGATTATCTGGACGTTCCAAAAGGTAAGTTAAAGGATATGGCGGCGGAGGGAAAAATTACTGCTGATGTTGTCAAGGCGGCAGTATTTGCGGCGACCGATGAAACTAACGCTAAATTTGAAAGCATGCCAAAAACCTTTTCACAGATTTGGACTTCATTTGAAAATCAAGCGTTTGTGGCATTTCAGCCTGTACTGGAAAGGCTTAGCGAATTGGCGAACAGCGAAGAATTTCAGCTGTTTGTTGAGATAGCGATAAATGCAGTTGCGGCTCTCGCGGATTTTGCACTTACGTTTGTGAACTGGTTTATAGAGGCGGCAAACGCTATAATAAGCAATTGGTCGGTGATCGCTCCTGCTTTAAAACCGATAGCAATTACAATTGGTGCGATCGCAGCGGCTTTTTTATTGTACAAAGCGGTTTCAGCAATAGCTACTGCTGCACAATGGCTTTTTAATACGTCACTGTATGGCTGTCCATTAGTATGGATCATTGTTATGATAATTGCTTTGATCGCTATAATTTATGCGGTCGTTGCGGCGGTAAACCATTTCACAGGAAGTTCGCTTTCGGCAACGGGAATAATTTGCGGAAGCTTTATGGCGATATTGGCGACAGTTGGCAATGTGCTGATTTCTGCTTGGAACTTGGTTATTGATATTTTTTCTTCAATTTACAATTTTGTGGCAGACATTGCAAACGCAATCGGAACGCTCTTTAATGACCCGTTAGCAGGAGTTGTGCGCATATTTACGAGCGTTGCCGATTTTATATTAAGCATTCTTCAATCTTTGGCTTCGGCTATTGACACTATTTTCGGTACAAACCTTGCTGACGGAGTTCAAGGTTGGCGTGACGGTATGAACGGTTGGGTTGACGAGACGTTTGGGGAAGCGGAACAGGTTATGGAGAAAATGGACGCTAAGTCCTTAAAGCTCGAACGTATTGATACTTGGGACGCCTTTCAAATGGGTGCCGAATTCGGTGAGGGGATTGACGATACTTTTTCGGGATTGGACACTGGCAATTTGTTTAATGTTGACGGTATTCCGGGAGCGGAGGACTTTTCTGAACTCTATGGAGGTGTAAATGATATTGATGACAACACCTCCAATATCGCCGATTCCCTTTCCGTTACCGATGAGGAATTGAAGTATTTGCGCGATATTGCGGAGCGGGAAAGCGTTAACCGCTTCACTACCGCGGAAATTACCATTGAACAAACCAATAATAACAATATTTCTTCCGATACCGATCTGGACGGAATTGTGAACGGTATTACTGACGCGGTGACGGAGGCTGTATTCGTTGTTACGGAAGGAGTGCATGTGTAAATGTCTAAAAATGGCTACGACTTTTATTTGGACAAATGCCTTTTGCCCATAACTCCGCAAAAGCTGCAAATAAAAATCAACAGCGCAAATTCTACCGTTACCTTGATAAACGAGGGCGAGGTTAATCTTTTGAAAAATACTAAGCTTACGGATATTGAATTTGAGTGCGAAATACCTCAGGTAAAGTACCCCTTCGCCGTTTACCCAAACGGCTTCAAGGGGGCTTCTTATTATCTGGATTATTTCGAGAATCTGAAAACCGATAAAAAGCCCTTTCAGTTTATAGTGTCCCGCTCAATGCCAACGGGAAAATCATTGTTTTCCACCAATATTAAGGTGTCAATGGAAAGCTATACCATAACGGAACAGGCTAAAAACGGGTTTGACCTTACGGTGAAGATCAAGCTTAAACAGTATCGTGAATACGGCACCAAGACGGCGACAATCAAAACCGAAAGCGGTAAAACCTCCGCAAATGTCCAAAATAAAAGAGCGGATTCAACGGTACAGTCATCAAAGCCCGCTACAATAGGCTGCGATGTTATCGTTAACGGAAGGCTTCATGGGAATTCCTACGGTGAGGCGCCGGGGCAGATGAGGACTGATTATCGGGGGAAAATCAACTTTATCAATCCCGGAAGCTCCCACCCTTACCATATCACCACCCCGGACGGTTTGTGGCAGGGGTGGGTCACGGCTGACAGCGTCAAAGTGGTTTAGGGGGTGAGGATTTGGACGTTGAACTGATGATCTCTTCTTCGGATGGGGCGGAGTTGCTTCTGCCCGCCGTGGAGGAGGGGATACAGTGGACTACACAAAGGCGCAGTACTCCCGGTAAGCTTGTGTTTAAGGTGATAAAGGACGATAGGCTTGACTTTTCGGAGGGCGCCGCGGTCAGGCTCACCGTTGACGGGAATAAAGTGTTTTATGGGTTTGTGTTTACTCAAAAAAGGGATAAGGACGGTATTATTGAGGTCACCGCTTACGACCAATTGAGGTACCTTAACAACAAGGACACCTATGTTTACGAAAATAAGACCGCTTCCGAGCTGCTGCAAATGATTGCTTCGGATTTTGAGCTGAAAACGGGTGATGTTGAGGATACCGGATTTAAAATCGCTTCGAGGGTGGAGGAAAATTCTTCGCTTTTTGATATGATAGAAAATGCGCTTGATCTGACCTTGCAGAACAGCAATGAAATGTTTGTGCTGTATGACGATTTCGGAAAGCTTGCGTTGAAAAATATTTCCTCTTTGTTTGTGAAAAAGGACAACGGTTATTTGCTGATAGACGAGGAGAGCGGGGAAAATTTTGAGTATTCTTTCAGCATTGATTCGGATACCTACAACAAAATTAAGCTGACTTATGACAACGAGGAGACGGGTAAAAGAGAGGTGTATATTGCGCAGGACGGCGGCAATATCAACAGCTGGGGCGTTTTGCAGTATTTTGATACACTGAAGGAGGGCGAAAACGGGCAGGCTAAGGCAGAGGCTCTTTTGAAGATGTACAACGCAAAGACACGTAAGCTCAGGATAACAAATGCTTTCGGCGACTGTAATGTGAGAGCGGGGAGTATGGTGGCGGTAAGGCTTGATCTGGGGGATATGAGCGTTAATAATTTTATGCTTGTTGAAAAGGTGACGCATACTTTTAAGCTTGACGAGCATTTTATGGATCTGACTTTGAGAGGCGGTGAGTTTGTTGGCTGACGCGGCGGAATTGGTCAATGTAATAAAAAGGGCCGCTATGGACGCGGTAAGGGCGGATAAGCCTGTGGAGGTTTGCTTCGGGAACGTGATAAGCGTGAGTCCGCTGAAGATATTAGTGGAGCAAAAGCTGACTTTGGGGGCGGAACAGCTTGTATTGACAAAGGCGGTGAGCGATCATTGGGTGGATATTGAGGTTAATCATTTCACCGTTAACGATGATTTTATGATACCCGCTCATACACATGGTACGCCTGCCGGCCCTACCGATGCGGGTGATCTTGATACTACTCATAAGCATGGGTACAAAGGGAAAAAGAAAATCTTGGTGTACAACGGGCTTAAGGCGGGGGAAAAGGTGCTTTTAATACGCTTTGATAAAGGACAAAGGTTTGTTGTGCTTGACCGAGTAAGCGACCACATAACGGAAGGAGAGTGGGGCAGTTGACGCCTCTGGCGCCAACTGCGCCCAAACGCTTTGCGGTCAGCGTGACCGCAATTTCGCTTCGCGAAACTGCTTATTGGGCACGTTTATGTTCTACATACAGTTTGTTTGAAAAAATTTTTATGGGAGGATTTACAGAGTGTTACCTAAAACAGCAAGCTTTGATTCCGATACTTTTGAAATAACCGAACAGCCCACCTTGACCCACCGAATGGACAGGGAAAAGGAGTATATCAAGGGCAAAACCGATGAGATTGAGGCGATGAAGCAGGCGGTTTACAAAATTCTGATGACCGAGAGGTACGGAAGTATCATTTATTCGGGAAACTACGGGATAGAGCTTGCGGATTTGTTCGGACAGCCCGTTTCTTACGTTTGCCCCGAGCTGGAAAGGCGGATAACGGAAGCGCTGCTTTGGGATAAGAGGATAGAAAGCGTTACGGATTTTCGGTTCGATCTGAGCAAAAAGGGCGTTGTATCTGTACGCTTTAAGGTACAGACGGCGTACGGGGCTTTTGAGGAGGAAAAAAATATAAATGTTTGAGCATGTGACCTATGATGAAATATTGAACCGCATGATGTCAAGGGTAAGCAGTAAGCTTGACAAAAGAGAGGGGTCGGTGATATGGGACGCTCACGCTCCCGCCGCTCTTGAGATCATGGCTTTGTACATAGAGCTTGAAAGGGTTTTAAAAGAAAGCTTCGGCGATACCGCTTCGAGAGAATTTCTTGTACTGCGCTGCGGTGAAAGGGGGATCACTCCTTACCCCGCTTCAAGGGCTACGGCAAGGGGTGAATTTGCTCCCGCTAATATTGATGTGCTGGGAAAACGGTTCAATATAGGGGAAATAAATTTCGCTGCCGTGGAAAAGATCTCCGACGGGGTTTACAAAATGGAGTGCGAGCAGGAGGGCAGCAGCGGAAATCACTACCTCGGGCAGCTTACGCCGATCGACTATGTGGGCGGGTTGCAAACGGCAGAGCTGACGGAGCTGCTGATACCCGGAGAGGACGAGGAGGACACCGAGGACTTGCGGCAGAGGTACTTTGACAGCTTCGATGAAAAGGCTTTCGGGGGTAATGTCAAGGACTATGTTACCAAGACCAACGCCATTGCGGGGGTTGGGCAGACTAAGGTTAAAAGAGTGTGGAACGGAGATGTTAAGCCTTTCGATCTGATACCCTCGGCGGAGGTCGAAGCGTGGTATAACGGTGTTGTTGATACGCTTTCGGACGGAGTGAAAAAGTGGCTTGGCGCGGTTTACGGCGCCGCTAAGGATAAAAAGCTGACGGTGGGGGGAACTGTGCTGCTTACCGTGTTGAATTCGGATTTTGGGGAGGCTTCGGAGGAGCTTTTGAAAAAAGTACAGGAGGAAATTGACCCCGAGGGTCACAGCGGCGAGGGCTTGGGATTGGCTCCGATAGGGCATGTGGTGACGGTTCGCGGGGCGGAGGCTGTTCAAGTGAATATTTCCGTGAAGATTACCTTTGAAACGGGGTACGGCTTCGGTAATCTCAAAGAATCCATTGAAAACGCGGTGGAGGATTATCTTTTGGAATTACGAAAGGGCTGGGAAAATTCTTCGGCAACGGTTGTTAGAATAAGCCAAATCGAGACGCGGCTGCTTTCGATAAAGGGGATTTTGGATATTGGCGGTACAAGGCTGAACGGGGTTGAGGAAAACTTGACTTTGGACGAGCTGCAGATTCCTGTTTTGGGAGGTGTTCAGGTTGATTAAAGCAAAAAAGGAGATCGATCTGCTTTCATATTTGCCGCAATTTTTGAGAGAGTATGAGGAGACAAAGTCCGCTTTGGACGCCGAAAATCCCGAATTTGAACTGCTTTGGGAGCAGGCGGGCGAGGTGCTGAACAGCAGCTTTATAGATAGGGCGGACGAGTACGGGATTAAGCGTTTTGAAAAGCTGCTGGGAATACTGCCCGACGCGGAGTCCGACCTTGAGACAAGACGGAGCGCGGTAAAGGTCAAGTGGCTTTCTAAGCTGCCTTACACCTACCGAATGCTGTTGAAACAGCTTGAAATAATTTGCGGAGAGGATTTTTCGGTAACGAAAAAATTCGGGGAGGAGTATTTCT
>JAAVIG010000044.1 GCA_014796735.1 Oscillospiraceae bacterium | reverse complement strand
TGATCGTCGGCGGTAGCCTTTGCGCTGTCAACAATGATCTGTCCCATGAGCCTTACCGCGTCCATATTGATGCCCGCGCGGGTGGAGCCTATGTTCACGGACGAGCAAACGTTGGTGGTTTCCGAAAGCGCTTCGGGAATAGATTTGATAAGCTCCATATCCCCCGCCGCGAAGCCCTTGTGAACAAGAGCGGAGTAGCCGCCTATATAGTTAACACCCGTTCCCTCCGCAACACGCTGTAAGGTCTTCGCGAACTTCACGGGACTTCCCTTTGCGGAAGCCGCCAACATTGAAATGGGAGTTACCGAAAGCCTCTTGTTTATAATGGGGATACCGTAGCGTTTTTCGATCTCCTCGCCCGTCTTGACGTGATTTTCCGCCGCCCGCATCATTTTTTCGTAAATTTTGTCGCAGGCTCTGTCTATATCGCTGTCTATGCAGTCAAGCAGCGATATTCCCATAGTAATTGTACGTATATCGAGATTTTCCTCTTGGATCATCTTTATGGTTTCAAGTATATCGTTTGTACTGACCATTTTTTAAGGTCTCCTTTGCTGATTTCTTTTTAAGATAACGTTAAATGCGGTGCATCGAATTAAAAATATCCTCATGCATAACATGTACCTGCAAATTCATTTCCTCTCCCGATTTTTTAAGGCGTTCCGCAAGAGTACCGTAATCGGAGGTGCACTTGGATATATCTATAAGCATGGTCATTGCAAACATATCCTGCATAATTGTCTGTGTAACGTCCATAACATTTGCGTTGCATTCCGCGCAGATGGCGCTTATTTTCGCCAAAATACCTACCGTATCTTTTCCTATAACAGCTACTACCGCTTTCATAATGATTTTTCCTTTCAAGTTTGTTGTCGTTTTCCGAACAAAAATTTTTCCGTATTATATTATAACGAATTTTTTCCAAAAAGTAAAGATAAAGGTAGACAAATTTTTCATTTTATGATAAAATAATATATTATTGTTTACTGCCGCCCATAGCGGTAATATACAGGAAAGGACAAAAACGCAATGAACGGCACAGGCAGTATACCCTTAGACAGCCACACCCACTCCACTCAATCCCCCGACGGCAAAAACACGGTAAGAGAAATGGCGGAAAGAGCGGTGGAGCTTGGCATAAAGCACTATACCATCACCGACCACCTTGAAATAAACAAATTCTACGATGAGGAATTTTTATACGAGAAGCCAGTAAAACAGTCCTCGCTTATCCTGCCGCCGCTTATAGAGGAATTTAAGGACAGGCTGGATATGCATTACGGAGTGGAGCTGGGACAGCCGCTTCACGATATGGAGCTTACCGAGCGTATGTTAAACAGCTACGATTACGAGTTTATTATAGGCTCCTGCCATATGGTAAAAGGTTGGGACGATTTTTACTATCTCGATTATCAAAAAACAGACCCTCACTATTTATTAAAGCTTTATTTTGAGGAGCTTCTCGAAATGGCGGAATGGGGAAAATTTGACGTTCTTGGACACCTTACCTATCCCCTAAGATATATTGAAGGTGATTTCGGAATAAAAATAGATATGGAAAGATACAAATCGGTCATAGAGGAAATATTCAAGACCCTTATCAAAAACGGCATGGGAATTGAAATAAACACCTCGGGATTGAGACAGAAGATCGGAGCTGCCCTGCCCGATGAAAGGTACGTAAAAATGTACCGAGAATTGGGCGGCGAGATAATTACGATAGGCTCGGACGCTCACCGCTGCGAGGACTTGGGAAAAGGCGTGGCGGAGGGCATACGAATCGCGAAAAAATGCGGGTTTGATAAAATATATTATTATAATCACAGAAAACCCGTTTCAATAAGCATATGAAAGGAAATACGGTATGAAAAAATTAGTTGATTTGCTGCGCGAAAACGCGCGGCTCACCAATGAGCAGCTTGCGGTCATATTGGGAACCACCGAGGAAGAGGTTGCAAAGGAAATCAAGCAGCTTGAAGAGGACGGGATAATTATCGGTTACTCCGCCATTATCAACGAGGAGGAGCTGGATAAAAACGCCGTTACCGCTTTTATCGAGGTAAAGGTATCTCCGCAGGTTGAATGCGGCTACGACGATATTGCGAGGGCTATCGCGCAGTATGACGAGGTTGACACCGTTCACCTTATGAGCGGCAGCTTTGACCTTTCGGTGACTTTAAGAGGCAATAATCTGAGAGAGGTAGCTCTGTTTGTTAACGAAAGATTAGCTACACTTGACGGGGTTTTGTCCACCACCACTCACTTTATTCTTCAGAGATACAAAGAAAAAGGCGTTAATTTTGCCGCTGACGAAGCCGACGAAAGGAGCCTTGTTTCACCGTGATAGATTACGAAAAACTGCTTTCCGATACTATCCAAGAGGTAAAATTTTCGGGGATAAGGAAATTTTTCGATATTGCCTCCACTGTCGAAAACGTGATTTCCCTTTCCGTAGGAGAACCCGATTTTAAAACTCCTTGGGCTATAAGAAAAGAAGCAATAAGAAACCTTGAAAAGGGCAAGACCGCCTATACGGCAAACTCGGGGCTTATTCAGCTCAGACGCGCTTTAGCCGATTATATCGAAAGAAAAATTAACTTAAAATACAACCCCGACAACGAAATAATAGTGACGGTGGGCGGCTCGGAGGCTATTGACTGCGCTTTAAGAGTTTTGTGCAATCCGGGCGACGAGGTGCTTATTCCCGAACCCTCCTTCGTCTGCTACGCTCCGCTTGTAAAAATGGCGGGGGGCGTCCCCGTCACCATTGAAACCAAGCTTGAAAATAATTTTAAGCTTACCCCCGAAGAGATCAAAGAAAAAATTACCCCCAGAACCAAGGCTTTGGTATTCCCTTACCCCAACAACCCCACAGGGGCTGTAATGCGCAGGGGAGAGCTTGAAAAGATAGCCGAGGTTTTGAGAGAAACGGATATAGCGGTAATTTCCGACGAGATATACAGCGAACTTACCTACGGCGGCGAACGCCATGTATCTATCGCCGAAATGGACGGAATGCAGGAACGCACTATCCTGATAAACGGCTTTTCCAAAGCGTTTTCCATGACGGGCTGGAGAATGGGATATTTTGCCGCACCCAAGCCTATTGCCATGCAGATGCTTAAGCTTCATCAGTACGCCATAATGTGCAGCCCCACCGTAAGCCAATATGCGGCGGTTACCGCATTGCTGGAATGTGACGACGAGGTTCTGCGAATGAAAGACGAGTACAACGCAAGAAGAAGATTCGTTGTAAAGGGCTTCAACGATATGGGTTTGGACTGCTTTGAGCCGGAGGGCGCGTTTTACGCTTTTCCAAGCATAAAATCCACGGGACTTACCTCCGAAGAATTTTGCAAGCAGCTCTTAAACTCTAAAAAGGTGGCAATTGTTCCGGGAGACGCCTTCGGAGAGTCGGGTGAGGGCTTTGTGAGAGTAAGCTACGCTTATTCCCTCGCTCACTTAAATACCGCGCTTGAAAGAATAAAGGAATTTTTGACTGAATTAAAAAGCCAATAACATAATTAAGGAAAACATAAAATGGAATATTTTGATTTATACAATCAAGACAGAATCCCTTTGGGAAAGCAAATACAAAGAGGAAATAAAATTCCCGAGGGAGAATATCATATAGCCGTTCATGTCTGCGTTTTCAATTCCGAAAATAAAATGCTTATCCAGCAGCGCCAGCCTTTTAAAGAGGGCTGGTCGAATATGTGGGACGTTTCCACGGGAGGCAGCGCGGTCGCGGGAGAAAACAGTGCGGCTGCCGCTCAAAGGGAGCTTGAAGAAGAAATAGGGTTAAAATTTTCCTTTGAAAATATCCGTCCCATGCTGACCGTTCACTTTGACCACGGCTTTGACGATATTTACACCATATGCTCCGATGCCGCCGTTAGTGACCTAAAGCTTCAATACGAGGAAGTACAGGCGGTAAAGTGGGCAACGGAGGAAGAAATACTGTCAATGATTGCCGACGGCTCCTTTATTCCCTATCACGAACAGCTTATCTCACTTTTATTTTTTATGAGAGATCACAGAGGCACCTTTAAGCATGACGAGTAAGGACTGTAAAATGACTGAGATCAAAGTCAAAGCATATGCAAAAATCAACCTTTTTCTGGACATAACGGGTATTCTCCCAAACGGCTACCATTCATTAAACAATATTATGCAGCAAATCGAGCTGCACGATGATGTTAAAGTTTCTTTATCCGAGGGAAAGGGCATAAGCATTGCATGCGATAATCCCGATATACCGACAGATAAAAGGAATATCGCTTATAAAGCCGCCGAGCTTTTTATGAAAGAAACGGGGCTGTCCGCCGAAATTAACATAGACATCAGAAAAAACATACCCGTTATGGCGGGACTCGGGGGCAGCAGCACCGACGGAGCGGCTGTACTTACCGCGCTGAACCTTCTTTGCGGTACTCCTTTAAATCAGAGTACACTTGAAAAAGCAGGAGCGGCTCTCGGTGCCGACGTTCCCTTTTGTATAAGGGGAAACGCCGCTTTTTGCAAGGGAATAGGCGAGAAAATGACAGATATAACAGACCTTGAACATTGTTCAATTCTGATAGTAAAACCCGATTTTTCTTGCAACACTGCCGCCGCATACGGATTGTACGACAAAACTCCCGTAAAAAGCAAGGGTGAACCCGATATTTTACTATCAGCGTTAAAGGAAAAGGAACTGAAAAAAATCGGGGTAAATCTGTACAACGTTTTTGAAATGCTTTATTCCGACGACAGAATAGGAGAAATAAAAAACGCTTTACTTGAGCTTAAGGCTGTCGGCGCGGCGCTGAGCGGAAGCGGAAGCGCGGTTTACGGGCTGTTTGAAAGCGAGGAAGACGCGCTGTACGCCAAGTCAAAATTAAATTATCCGTTTATGTTTGTAACAAAACCGGTAACAAAACCTGTTTTTTCTCTTGAAAAAAAGTAAAAAATATGTTAAAATAACATGAATAAGTTTATTTACGCGGCAGTTGCCCGGCTCTTGAAAAGGAGGAATCGAAATGGTGCTTATCCATAACCACTTAGGTGAAATAAACGTTTCCAAGCAATTTTTCGCGCAGCTTATCGGCGGTACTCTTACCAACTGCTTCGGAGTTGCGGACACCAACGCCTGCACACCGAAACAAAACTTAATGGAAACCCTGCCTTTTACCAAAAAGAAAAAGTTTATTGACAAAGGCGTTGCCGTTAAGACCGTAAGGGGCAGGCTTCATGTTGACCTGCACATCACCGTCCTGTACGGCGTTAATATTTCCTCTGTGGTAAGAAGCATACAGCACAAGATTGCTTACGTTATCGAGGAGGAAACGGATATTGAGGTCGAAGGCGTAAACGTGTTTATAGACGGCATCAAGACCTGACCTGCAAATTTAATAATGATCCCCAAAATATGGGATTGTCATAAAATTACATGTATAAGGAGTACGGCTTTGAGTATCAGCGGAAAAATGCTCCGTGACGCTATTATATCCGGAGCGAATAATATAGTTAACAACAGAAACATGGTGGACGAGCTTAACGTGTTCCCCGTACCCGACGGCGACACGGGCACAAATATGTCTATGACCATAAAAAACGCTCTCCCCGAGCTTACCATGATGAATGACAGCGTTACGGTAGGCGCGGTCGCAAGCACCACCGCTTCCGCAATGTTAAGGGGTGCAAGAGGAAATTCGGGCGTTATCCTGTCACTTTTGTTCAGAGGTTTTTCCAAAGGCTTAAACGGCAAAACCACTGCTGACGCGCAGGATATAGCAAGATCACTTAGCCTCGGTGTTGAAGCGGCGTACAAATCGGTTATGAAGCCCACCGAGGGTACTATTCTGACCGTTGCCAGAGAAAGCGCGGAGGCCGTTTCAAAAAAAGCGGCGGAAACAGGCGATATTAAAGAGATTTTCGATACACTCATCTCCGCC
>JAAVIG010000043.1 GCA_014796735.1 Oscillospiraceae bacterium | reverse complement strand
ATTGCAGCTTTGAAAAACAGGGAAGTACTTCGGGTATGAAACAAATTTTTTTGCTATCTGCCACTCGCTCCAAGGGCGCAGCAGGCTGAAATATTCGGGAAAAGAGGAAAAGTATTTTTTCGTATAATAACGAAAATCCGCTTCAAACTCGGTACTTTTGCTGTACTGGTGATTTATTCCCGTGCCGCTGACATTGGATTCGTTTGCGCTGCTTTCGTTGGACAGAGCAATATATTTTTTATTGCCGCAGTAAGCAAATATCCATGAGGAAAAGGCAATCACCGATGAAAGGGGAGTGTGTCCGTTAAGATAACCAATTGCGTTCAGTTCCAAAAGCTGCTTGTCTATAGTTCTTTTTACGCCTGTTATCTGACTGTCGGGATAGCCGGCGGTATGGGCACAGCCTAAGGTAGCGCCTCTGGGATTTATTATATAACAGGAAATGCTGTCCTTGTACTCCTTCAGCAGTTCAAGGGTAACGACGCTGTCTTTTCCGCCGCCTATGGGTATCAAAAAGCTGTTTTTGACATTTAACGCCTCCTCGGTATCAAAAACGGGAGGTTCCTTGTTTACGGGAACTATATCCATAAAGCTTTTCTCGTCGGTTTCAATGCCGTTTCTGTAAAACATTTCCCCCAAGCCGTTAAAATAAAGCTTTTTCCACCATTTGCTCTGCTCATCGTTCAACGCTCCGCAGTTTATTTTAACAACAGGAGGGCAGGCGCATTTCCAATAACTCACAAGCTCGGACATACCCAAGGAGAAAACCGCGTATTGAAGCAATTTTTTATCCTTTGCGTTTTTTATAAGCTCGGGCGAAAAGCTCCATTTGGGATCAAACCTGTATTTATCCATGCGAAAGTGAAAAACAAAGCTGTCCTCGTTTATTTCATAGCTTTCGTATACAAATTCCCTGTGTTTTTCTCTAAGCTGTTCAAACTTGTTCATGTTAACTCCGTTAAAGTATATATTTTTTCACAAAAGCGTCTATGCTTTCGGGGTCTGTTCTGTCAAAGGTATCATCACATGCCTTTATCTGCCAGCGTTCGTCATATTCGGTAAACTCGCCGGGACGAAGCGTTTCAAGAGTTCCCAAGGATTCTATTTCCATAATATATTGATTGGTGTAGGTCTCGTAATTTACCGAGTAGTCGGGGTACTCGCCGGTGCTGTCAAAATCGAACCGCTTGATAAAAAGCTGACCGTTGTTAAGATACGCGCCCCAGCCGTCCTCGTTGTTTACGCCGATCTTAAAGGCTTCCTCTTTATCGGTCTGAGCCAAGGTTATGTACTTGTCGCACATGAAAAAGCGCGGGTCGTTTACGTTTGAATATGCCCAGAATACCGTTCGGCGGTTGGACAAAAGCCCCGTATCCTTTGTGCACTGAGGTAAAACCTCAACTCCGCCTTTTTCGGCAACGGTAAGGCACCATGGGGCAAGCTTTATCTCATAGTCGGCTATGTTTTTTATAGCGTGTTTAACTGTAACGTCGGAGGAGGTGTCGTCCATTGTTACCGTCATCATATGGCGTTCGCCCACCTTGGTTCTGTCCTCGGGCATAAGCTTCAAGGTGTTTCCGTCTATTTCATAGGGTACGGGGTGATTGTCGGGAGTATAGCTTTCGGGATAGCTTTCGGGACTGCTCCAGAGTCTGTGACCGCCGTATATATACCAGTTTTCCTCCGTTTCAAAGAAATCGTGAAGCTGCTTTTTGTCGTTAAAGCTGTCACGGTTAATATCCTCGCGGAAAATGTTGCACTTGCCGTTGAGTCCGTAGTAGATTACGCGGGGGCCTACGTCCACCGTTACTATAAGCGTAGTGGTTTCATTCTCCATTTTTATGCACTTGCCGAAATTTTTATAGCTGATTTCCGAAAATTTAACGCTCATTTTTTTGTTTTCCTTTCTTTGAACCTGTCTTCACAAGCTTGCGCACACGTCTTTCCGGCAAATTTTGCCGAATACTGCGTCAAGCTCCCTTGACGGGCGACAGCCCGCCTGCGGTCGCTTTCCTTGTCTTCGACAAAATTATGCTCGGAAATCCCTGCACGCATCTTGTGAAGACAGGTTCTTAATCGAGAATAATCGGCTTAGCCGTAAAGTCAAGACCGCAGGGACGCTTTTTGTCAAACGCCAAGGCGTATTGATCGTTGCAGCGCGCTTCAAGCCTTGCCTGTTTTTTTGCCTTATCGCCTGTTTTTTCGAGCTGCGAAAGGGAAGTGTTAACGGGAATATCACATTTTGCCGCCCCGAGTATCTCCTTGCCCTTTCCGTTCATACCTAAAATTCTAACATAAGAGTTTGAAAATTGCAAGTCGTTTTTTGTAATTCCCAAAAAAGCCGATAAAATTATGCGGCGTATTCTCGCAAGCGTGTAGCGTTTTGTTTTTACAAGGAAGTAAAGCTCGTTTAAGCTGCACGCAACTCTCGCGGCTCTGTAAATCCTGTTTTCCAAGCCCAGTAATACGTTTGGCGTCTTTTCTATCGCGGATTTATTCATTGCTCTCAGCTTTGATAAAATAGCCGTTTCAATATTTGAAATTGAGGCCGTTTCGGAAAAATCACATTCAGGAGCGTATCCTGAAATATCCTCTCCCGCTTCTATCATTTTTCTGAGCCGTGAAGCGGATAAAACATTGCTTTGAGGATAGATTATTTCACTGTCATGAGCCGCGATATGACGTTTTACGGTAACGGGCTTTATGGGTGACGCGATATTGTCTATCGCCTTGATATACTCCACCGCAAGGGTATTGTTGGGGCAAGTCAGCGTTTCTATCACATCGTCGGTATAATATTTTTCTATTGCCTTTTGCAGCGCAGCGGGATAGCTTAACCCCTCTTTCATATAGCTCTTGAACTCCTCGCTTTCCTGCGCGTACAGCACCGCTCCCGCAGCCTCGCGAAGCTGCTTTATGTTGCCGCATTCGCTTCCGAAGCTAAGCATATCGACACAGCCGAGAGCGTTAAGCAGATACACCGCCCCCTGCGCAAACTGCTCCGCGCTGCCGAGAGAGTATACCACGGGAAGCTCTATAACAAGGTCAACGCCGTTTTTTAAAGCCGTTTCCGCTCTCTTGTACTTGTCGATAACGGCAACATCGCCCCTTTGAGTAAAATTCCCGCTCATGACACCCACTATGTGAGTTGCGCCGATTTTTTCTCTTGTTTGCTCGATGTGGTACTTATGACCGTTGTGAAAGGGATTGTACTCGCATATTATTCCGCAGACGTTCATTTTTACGCTCCTTTTTAAAAAAGTCATAATTTAAATTTATACAAAAAACAAGAAAAATACTTGATTTTTTTGCCGATATGATATAAAATATTTATTAGAAATTTAACTACAAAGGAAGGACAAAGCACAATGAAAATTTTAGTTATCAACGCGGGAAGCTCTTCACTTAAATATCAGCTTATAGATATGGACGACGAGAGCGTTATCGCAAAGGGAAACTGTGAAAGAATAGGCATGGACGGTCATATCACTCACAAAACCTTTGATGGAAAACAGGTAAGCGAGGATTGCGCTTTCCCCACTCACACCGAGGCTTTTGAAAGGGTTGTCAAGGCGCTCACCGAGGGCGACGCTGCCGTTATCAAGAGCATGGACGAGATCGCCGCGGTAGGTCACAGAATAGTACAGGGCGCGGAATTATTTGACAAGGCTACTATAGTTACCGACGAGGTTATCGATCAGATCGACGGCCTTTCCGAGCTTGCGCCCGTACATAACCACCCTCACGCGCTTGCTTTGAGAGCATGCAAAAAGGTGATACCCGACAACGTTCCTCAGGTCGTTGTATTCGATACCGCTTTCCACCAGACAATGCCCGAAAAGGCGTATATGTTTGGTATGCCTTATGAGTGCTACGAGAAATTCCATGTAAGAAAGTACGGCTTCCACGGCACCTCTCACCGCTTTGTATCAAGAGCTTTGGCAAAGGCTATGGGCAAAAACGTTGAGGATCTGAAGATCGTTTCCTGCCATTTGGGCAACGGCTCCTCCATCACTGCGGTAGACGGCGGCAAGTCTGTCGATACCTCTATGGGCTTCACTCCGCTGGACGGCGTTATTATGGGTACAAGAAGCGGCTGCGTAGACCCTTCCGCAGTGACTTACGTTCAGAAAAAGCTCGGGCTTGACGCTTCCGAAATGAGCGAGTATTTAAACAAGAAATCCGGCTTCCTCGGTGTAAGCGGTGTTTCCAGTGATAACAGAGACTTGGAGGCTGCCGCAAATGACGGCAACAAGCGCGCTCAGCTTGCGGGAGAGATGTTAAGATACGGTATCAAGAAGTATATAGGCTCTTATACCGCCGTTATGAACGGACTTGACGCCGTTATTTTCACGGGCGGTATCGGCGAAAACGCTCCCGGCGTTCGCGCGGACGTTTGCAGGAATATGGATTACTTAGGCATAAAGCTTGACGAGGAATTAAACGCAAAGGTAAAGGGTGAGCTTACCAAGATATCCGCTCCCGACAGCAGGGTGGAGGTTTGGGTAGTTCCCACAAACGAAGAATTGCTGATCGCGAGAGATACCAAGGAGCTTTGCGGTCTTTAATAAGGATTATTGAGGTTTTTTAAATAAAATTAAAGCAGGCGGCGCAGTATGCAGCCTGCTTTTTTGATTTACGGCGAGAAAACAGAAGCATGGAATACCCTTATGTATCTGTCGGATAATTATACCGGCGATAACGCTTATCCTCTTGCTTTTGTTTTGGTTGCTTGTATCCTTTTAGCCATTTCAAGGGAATTGATTTCATTTTCCAGATTGCGCTTCATCGGCGCTTCAAAAACGGCCGGTTTTTCGGGCGGAGCTTCGGTATACGCCTTATAACGCTTAACGTACTTTTCCGCCAATGTTTTTACAGGGGTGTAAACGGGATTTTCGCTGTTCAGTATTTCTTTGAACAGATCGGATATTTTTTCGTTCATAATGGGCTGCAATCTTGTAGCCACATATTGATGTACCGCAGTTAGATCCTCGTTTCTCAGGATCGCGAAAGCAAACTCAAGGAATTTGCCGAAATTTTTATATTGAAGATAGGCAAGTGCAATAGTGATGCTTGAATAGTAATTTTGATTGATAATATAGTTATCGTTCAGAGTGGTTTCGCCGCGGAGCAGCGCTTCTATTTCTTCGTCCGAAAGATAGCTTATCATAGCGGCCGACTGTATCATTTCACAGTCGGGAAGCTTATCGCACCTTTCAGTTATTTCCTTGGGCAGAGCCTTTTTGCTTTTTAAATGAGAGGGCTTTTCGCTGCCGTAAAAAATGGAATCGGTATATTTTCCTACCTCATATTCTCTTGTGATGAAAAAGGTTTCCAGCAGCGGCTGGGGAATTTTATTCATAGGTATTTTTACGCAGCTTGTATAGAAAAATTTATCGTTATCGTCTATACCGGAATTATCGTCGTGCATAAATTCATTGGCTGACACGATATGCTTTAGCGGTTCTATTACAAGACAGCGTACCTTCTTATTTTGCAAAAGTGCGGCGGTAACGTTATGATGATTTGACAGCAGCGCACAGAACATTCCCGAAAGGTGAAAGCATATTCCTACTGCCTCCTCGTCCTTTCTTACCTTTTCCATAGCGGCGCTCATAGATTTTTCGGAATAAGTAGCCAATCCTTCCGTTGGCACCAGAAAAGCGGGAGGAACATCGTAATCAAGTTTGCATACGGGGCTGAAGGTAGCGGAGCCGCCGAACTCGTGGCTTATCATATAGCTTGACCAAAAGAAATTTCCTCCGCCGTCGGTGGGGAACATCTCGTTTTCATAGATAACGTACAGACCGTTCTTTAAATAGTCTATGATAGGCTGCAGTGCCGACATAACATTTTTGTTATTTTCAAAATAGTCTGTGCAGGCAACGGCAACTCTCTTTGAAAAGTCTCCGCACCGTTCCATTGTGGAAATCTGACACAGTATTTTATTGGAAAACCTATCATTGACGCTTTTTTGAACAATATTTATCAAAGCCTCATGTCCTATAAAAAAGGTTTCCTTGATGCCTTTTTCCTTTTGTCTTGTGGTATTGCAGATACCGAAGCTGTTGGGGCTTGACGTTACCCCTATAACGGTGTATTCCTTGTTATTTAAAATAATCGATTCAGACGATATTGACGATTTCATATTTTATTTTCATTCCTTCCCTGAAATAGAGGATCGCATAAAAATATTTTCGTTTATCTTTGCTTTACTCTTGTAGCGATAATGCTTATTAAATTATTCTGTTCGTTTTTGGGTATAAAGCTTTTGGGCAGCCAAAAAACAGACTCATTGTCTTTGAACACCACTAACCCCGCGTGGGTCTCTATAAAAAAGCTTGCTTCGTTCCAAGGAATGAGATCCTGTCCCGTATATACCGAGCTTTCAACCGCGGCAAAGCCTTCGTTTGCCACTACTATT
>JAAVIG010000042.1 GCA_014796735.1 Oscillospiraceae bacterium | reverse complement strand
TTTTGTGTTTTTGGTCTTCAATCAAATTATAACACATTGGAGCAATTATGGATATATTTTTTTATTTTATATTTGTTTTCTTAAGTTCCCATGTATGGGGCTTTGCCCTTTGGAAACCCGCCACCCTTTGAAAAGGGTGGACGGAAACTTCAATTATTTTAATAAAAAATCTTCTCTCTTTTTACACAAGTTTTAGAGATAACAAAGTATTAGCATAAAAAACAGAAAATATCCCCTCTTGTATTTTAAGCAAAAATGGTGTATAATAAAATTAAATATATTAAAAGGGCATAAAAGCAATGCTTAACAGCCCTTTACAGGAAAGGAAAATATTATGGAGATCACAAAAGATACAATTATAGGCGATATTCTCGATTTTAACGCAGAGGCTGCCGCACCCTTTTTCTTTGAAATGGGCATGCACTGCTTAGGCTGTCCCTCCGCAAGAGGTGAAAGCGTAGCGCAGGCATGTGCCGTTCACGGAGTTGACCCCGAAGCACTTGTTACCAAGCTTAACGCCGCAGTAAACAAGTAAATGAGTTTAAACACCGAGACAGTAAAGCCTCAAAGGCTGCATCTGGACAGACGGCTGAAAACCGTTGCGGAAATGGTGCGCCTTGACAAAAGAATTGCCGATATAGGAACGGATCACGCTTTTGTCCCCTGCTATCTTTCAAAGCAGGGGGCTAAAGGCGTTATTGCCACAGATATTTCCGATGGGCCCTTAGCCTGCGCCAAGGCGGCGACAGAGCTGTATGGGGTTACGGATGTTACCCTTATAAAATGCGACGGTCTGGATAAGGTGCCGCCCGTGGACGACGTTATAATAGCGGGAATGGGCGGAGAGATGATAGCGGATATTATTTCGCGCTGTTCCTTCTTGAATGAGGATATGCGCTTTATTTTGCAGCCTATGACAAAGGATCATGTTCTGCGCCGAGAGCTGTATAAAATGGGGCTGGAAATAATTGAGGAAAAAACCGCCGCCGTTTCGAAAAAGGTGTATACGGTGATGCTTTGCGCTTATACGGGAATTAAAAAGGATATAGACGGCGCGTTTGCCTTTTTGGGTAAAAATTCCGACGCCCTTTATCTTGAAAAGGTGCTTGATAAGCTGGGAAAAATGGGAAAAGGCGAGCCGAGGTACCTTGAATTGAAAAAAGAATTGGAAGATCGTTTCGCAAAGGAAGGGAGGCTATCGCCATGAAATTGTTCGGCAAAGAAAAAAAGAATAAGCCCGAGGAAAATCGGGAAATGGTACAGCCGAAAAAATCGCCGATGCAGATCGGTTTTGAAAAAAATCTCAAATTTTTAAACCGTGATACATATCCCTTGGATTTTTTTCAAAGCCTTTGGAACGGCAAATTCGGTACGGAAAATTTTACCGTAGGCGAAACGGATATTCCCACGGGTGAAATTGTGCTTGCCGACCCGTTGGCGTATCTCGGAAGCAAGTATGAAACGATTCTTGAAAATAAAATCCCCACAGGAAGCTATCCCGTTGAGATCTCGGTTCTGCGTTCTCCCACTGCGGGCATCAGAGTTGCCGCCGCAAGACTGAAAATAAAAGAAGCGGACGCGGTTGAATATAAGCTTGCAATGCCGAAGGGTCATACGGCAGAGGATTACGGCAAGCCCGGAGCGTTCAGCTTTTTCGGGGTAGACACAGGAACGGGCTGTTTCGCGGATAAGGCAGTGTCGGAGGAATTTTGCAAATTTACAACAGATTGGCACATTGCCAATCAAGACAAAAATATATACGACGATTATTTTAGGGAGCTTTTTGAGAAAAGCTATAAAAAATATCCCGATATACAAACTCCTTACGGGGATTTTCTTCTGTGGAAGCTCCCCGAAAGCGGCAATAGGCTGATTATGTTCAGCAGCGGCTTGGGCGACGGAGTTTACAGCGGGTATTGGGGAATCGACGAAAAAGGGGAAGCGGCGGAGCTGGTTGTACCTTTTATGAATCCCGAATTTTTTGTAATAACGTGAGGCTTGACCTGCACGTTTGTTCATATTAAAAAACAGAAAGGAAGCCGCAGAAATGACAGTAGGAGATGTTTACCGTTATATCGACAGCTTTGCACCCTTTAACACACAGGACAGCTTTGACAATTCGGGGCTGTTGGTGGGCAGCATGGACGCAACCGTTACCAAGATAGCGGTTTGTCTTGACATCACCAGAAAGGTCGCGGAGGAAGCGGCTTTGCGCGGAGCGGAGCTTATAGTTTCTCACCACCCTTTGATCTTTCACAAGCTAAGCGCGATAGAGATACACAATCCCATTAACATACTTATCAAAAACGGTATAAGCGCGATCTGCGCTCATACCAATTTAGACATAAGCAAAAACGGGATAAGCGACATGATGCTGGAGCTGCTGGAGCTTAAGGGCGAGGCAAAGGTATTAGAGCCTATCCACAAAGACGGCAGCGGGTACGGCAGAATAGTGGAGCTTGATTTTGTGGCGGACGCTTCCTCCTTGGCAGCGATCTGCAAGACCGCCTTTCGGTGCAGTATGGTAAGATATTACGACAGCGGGCGCATTATCAAAACGGTAGGCGTATGCTCGGGCGCGGGCGGCAGCGAGGAAGATGTAGCCAACGCCGCAAAAATGGGCTGCGACGCTTTGATAACGGGCGACGTCAAGCACAGCGGATTTATCGAAGCACTGAACAGGGGAATCACCTTGATAGACGCGGGACATTTCCACACCGAAAACATTATATGCGGTAAAATTGCCGCGGATATTGAAGCCGATTTGGGGATAGAAGCGTTTATTGCCGAAAACAGCGTTGATATAGTTAAGTATTGTTAAGCGGACAGTATTATTTTAAATTTACAGAAAGGGGTAGTTATGTCACTTGACGGAGCGTTTCTCTCATTGATAAAAAACGAGCTTACAGCCAAAGGGCTTATCGGCTCGAGAGTAGACAAGATACACCAGCCCGCAAGGGACGAGCTTACCGTTACCCTGCGCGGCTTTAAGGGCGCGTTCAGGATTGCAATGTCCGCCAATCCCTCTGCGGCAAGAGTTTGTATAACCGAAAGCGCTGCCGATAACCCACAGTCTCCCCCCATGTTCTGCATGCTGCTGAGAAAGCATTTAAGCGGAGGGCGGCTTCTGGACATAACACAGGAGGGCTTGGAAAGAGTATTGGCATTCGATTTCGAGTGCGTAAACGAAATAGGCGATATTGTGCGCAACCGCCTTTCGGTGGAGCTTCTGGGCAGGTGCAGCAATATAATACTGCTTACCGAAAAAAACGGGGAAATGCGGGTGGTGGACAGCATTAAGCGCATAGGGGATGATGTTTCCGCCGTAAGACGTATTTTGCCGGGAATACTTTACGAGGCTCCGCCAAAGGAAGACAGACTTGATTTGAGATTCTGCACCGCCGAAGAAGCAAAGGAAAGGCTTTTGGCTTTTCCCGGGCAGAAGCTTGAAAAAACGCTTATAAAGACCTTTGAGGGAGTAAGCCCCGTTTTGTGCAGAGAGTGGGCTTTTTATACCGCAAGGGATATTGACGCGCCCTGCGGCTGCCTTTCGGACAAGGAGCGTTTTCAAAGATTCGGATTCTTTTTGAACAGGTTAAAAAACGCTCTTTCGGGAGAGGGCACAAAATTTGTTACCGTATACGATAAAAACGGAAAGCCCGTTGATTTTACCTTTGTTTCGACCGAGCAGTACGGCGCGGCAATGGTGCAGAAGGAATTCGATTCTCCTTCAAGGCTCCTTGACGGCTTTTTTTCGGGAAGAGCACAGGCAGAGCGCATGAAACAGCGTTCGGGCGATTTGCTTAAATCAATTTTGACGATATACAACAGAACGGCGAAAAAGCTGGAGCTGCAAAAGGACGAGCTTTCAGCCTGCGGAGAACGGGAGGTATTCCGAGTCAAGGGCGATCTGCTTTCCGCCAATATCTACCGTATGGAAAAGGGTATGAACGAGATAACGGTGGACAACTACATTACGGGACAGCCAGAAACGATAAAGCTTGACGTAAGACTTACTCCCTCGCAGAACGCGCAGAAGTACTATAACGAGTACAAGAAGCTGGATACCGCGGAAAAAATGCTGACTAAGCTTATTGAAAAGGAAAAGCAGGAGTTGATTTATCTGGACAGCGTTTTCGACGCGGCGGCAAGAGCACAGACCGACGCTGAATTGCAGGAAATACGCTTGGAGCTGTCGGGAGAGGGTTATCTTAAAAAGGGCAGAAACAAAACCTCCGATAAAACGGTAAAGCCCTTGCAGCCTATCAAGCTTAAATCAAAGGACGGATTTGAGATATGGGTGGGCAGAAATAATCTGCAAAACGACAGGCTTACACTTAAAACCGCTAAGGGTGAGGACTTGTGGCTGCATACCAAGGATATACCGGGAGCGCATGTTATAGTTTTCGCCAAGGGTAAGGAAATACCCGACAGCACTATAGTTGAAGCCGCGCAGATTGCCGCTTCAAATTCAAAGGCAAAAGGACAGACGAAAATTCCCGTTGACTATACTAAGGTAAGATATGTTAAAAAGCCTAACGGGGCTAAGCCGGGTATGGTTATTTTCAGCAATAATAAGACGGTTTTGGTGGATGGGTGACAATTTTGAGAATGGCGCTGCGGCAGGGCTTAGTGATTGTTACGGAAGTAGCTATTACTACTGATGCACACTATTTAATAAATATGGAGTGAAAGCTGTGGATTTTAACAAGGAAATGAACATTATTCTGTATCAGGCAGAAAATGAAAATGTTGAGGTAAATGCTGTAATTAAAGACGAAACCATATGGCTTACACAAAGGGCGATGGCTGAGCTTTTTGATTGTTCTTCAGACAATATATCTCTTCATCTGAAAAATATTTACTCTGAGGGAGAGTTAGTTTATGAATCAACTACCGAGAAAATCTCGGTAGTTCAAACCGAAGGAAATAGACAAGTAAAAAGATCTGTTGATCACTATAATCTTGACGCGATAATTTCCGTAGGTTACCGCGTAAACTCTCAGCGTGCCACCCAATTCCGCATATGGGCGACCAAAGTCCTTAAGGAATATATGATAAAAGGCTTCGCCATGGACGATGAAAGATTGAAACAGGGGAAAGCCCTTTTCGGCAAAGATTATTTCCGTGAGCTGCTTGAACGTGTTCGCTCTATCAGAGCAAGCGAACGCAGGATTTGGCAGCAGGTCACCGATATTTTTGCGGAGTGCAGCATTGACTACGACAAAAGCTCCGATACGGCGTATAAATTTTATTCCACAATACAAAATAAGTTCCATTACGCCATTACGGGTAAAACGGCGGCAGAAATCGTATATGACACAGCCGACCACAAAAAGGAAAATATGGGACTTACCACTTGGAAAAACGCTCCCGACGGACGTATTTTAAAATCCGACGCAGGCATTGCGAAAAATTACCTTGACGAAAAACAAATAAGACAATTGGAACGCACGGTAACGGGATATTTTGATTATATCGAAGACTTAATCGAAAGGGAAAACACCTTTACAATGGAGGAGTTTGCCGAAAGTGTTAACGCGTTTCTTGAATTCAGAAGATACGATATTCTGAAAAACAAAGGAAGAGTTTCGCACAAGGAAGCGCAGGACAAGGCTTACGCCGAGTATGATATTTTCAATAAAACTCAAAAAATAGAATCCGATTTTGATAAAGTGATAAAGGCAATGCTTCAAAATAACAGCGATACATAAAAAAGCAAGCAATAAAGAAAGGAGGAAAAATGACCTATAAAAAATATCCCGATGAAAAAACTGTAAATGGATACATCGAGAAAAAAAAGCCTCTGAACATTGCTATCCCCTTTGACGAAAACGAGCCTGTGCTGTTATCCTTGCTTGACGACAGCTTTGAGCATCATATTCTCCTTTCGCACTTCGGGGTAAATCCGAATTATATTGATAGGTATTACCGCATAGTGACGGATGAAGAATCGGCGGAAGGGACCTTTGTCTGTCCTGCCGATTACCGCGGGATAAAAGACAGGCAAAAAAGAATTATCCGCTTTTATAACGACGGCTTTACGGCAATTTCAAGCGTTTTATCGGAAATAGGCTACTTCTCAGACATAAGAATACCTAAAAGATACAGGCCGCTATGAGAGACGACGCTCATACACCGCCGCAATAACATAACAAAAACGATACAAAGAAAGGACATAAACACCAAATGAAAAAGGAACTGGCAAAAACCTACTCCCCAAAGGATTTTGAGGACAGAATCTATCAGACGTGGCTTGACAAAAAATACTTTCATGCCGAAATCGACAAAAGCAAGACCCCCTTTACAATAGTTATCCCCCCACCCAACATTACGGGACAGCTCCACATGGGACACGCTCTTGACGAAACTTTTCAGGACATCATTATACGCTATAAGAGAATGCAGGGCTTCTGCACCCTTTGGCTCCCCGGCACAGACCACGCTTCCATTGCCACCGAGGCTAAGATAGTTGCGGCAATGAAGGAAGAGGGACTTTCAAAGGACGACGTGGGCAGAGAGGGCTTTCTCGAAAGAGCGTGGGACTGGAAGGATAAGTACGCGGGCAGGATATGTCAGCAGCTTACCAAATTGGGCTGTTCCTGCGACTGGGACAGACTGCGCTTTACTCTTGACGAGGGCTGTTCAAAAGCTGTTCAAAAGGTATTTATCGACCTTTATAACGAGGGACTTATTTATCACGGAGAAAGAATAATCAACTGGTGCCCCAACTGCAAGACCAGTATCAGCGATATCGAGTGCGAATACGAGGAGCAGTCGGGTCACTTCTGGCACATCAAATATCCCTTTGCCGACGGCAGCGGATTTGTTGAAATAGCCACTACCCGTCCCGAAACGCTGCTGGGCGATACCGCCGTTGCGGTAAATCCCGAGGACGAACGCTACAAGGACATAATAGGCAAAAAGGTTGTTTTGCCATTGGTTAACAAGGAAATACCCGTTATCGCAGATGAATACGTTGATATGGAATTCGGTACGGGCGTTGTAAAAATTACTCCCGCCCACGACCCCAACGACTATGAAGTAGGTCTTCGCCATGATCTTGATATCATAAACATCATGAACGAGGATGCCACCATTAACGAAAAGGGCGGCAAGTATGCAGGCATGGATCGTTATGAAGCAAGAAAGGCTATGGTTAACGATCTGGAGGAGCTTGGCCTGCTCGTTAAGGTAGAGGAGCACGTTCACAACGTAGGAACATGCCAACGCTGTCATACCGTTGTAGAGCCCCGCTGCTCAAAGCAGTGGTTCGTTGCCATGAAGGAGCTTGCACAGCCCGCTATTGACGTTGTAAAATCGGGAGAATTGAGATATATCCCCAAGCGTTTTGAAAACGGCTATCTCCATTGGATGGAAAATATAAGAGACTGGTGCATTTCCCGTCAGCTGTGGTGGGGTCACAGGATCCCCGCTTACTACTGTACAAATAAGGAGTGCGGTCATGAGATGATTTCCGCTTCCGCACCCGACAAGTGTCCCAAGTGCGGCGCGGAAATGGTACAGGACGGCGACACTTTGGACACATGGTTCAGCTCCGCGCTGTGGCCTTTTTCCACACTGGGCTGGCCCGACAAGACCGAGGACTACGAATATTTCTATCCCACAAATACTTTGGTAACGGGCTACGATATTATCCCGTTCTGGGTATCGAGAATGATATTCAGCGGTCTGCACTACACGGGACAAAAACCCTTTACCGATGTTTATATCCACGGACTTCTGCGTGACAGCTTAGGACGCAAGATGTCAAAATCTTTAGGCAACGGCGTTGACCCGCTGGAAATAATCGAGCAGTACGGCGCGGACGCTTTAAGGCTCACTCTTATCACGGGCAACGCACCCGGAAACGATATGCGCTGGTCGGAAGCTAAGCTCAATAACAGCAGAAACTTTGCCAACAAGCTTTGGAACGCTTCGCGCTATATTCTGATGAATCTGCCCGAGGATATGACCAAGGCGGTATTGCCCGAAGATCTTCCTATTGAAGATAAGTGGCTTTTGTCGCTTTACAATGAGCTTGTTAAGGACGTTACCTCAAATATCGACGCTTACGAATTCGGCATTGCCTGCGGAAAGGTTTACGACTTTATCTGGGATATTTACTGTGACTGGTACATTGAGCTTACAAAGCCAAGAATAGCAGAGGGCGGCACTACGGCGATCGCGGCGCAGAATGTGCTTGTTTATGTAATGGCGGGTCTGCTGAAATTACTGCACCCCTTTATGCCCTATATCACCGAAGAAATATGGCAGTCAATGCCCGTTGAGGATCAGCCCGAAAGCATTATGATCGCCGACTGGTGCAAATATGACGAAAAGCTTTGCTTCCCCAAGGAGCAGGAGGATTTCGGAAAGATAGTTGACGCTATTAAGGCGCTGAGAGTTCAGAGAAGCGAATTGAACGTTCCTCCCTCCAAAAAGGCTTCCCTTGAAATCGAAACAAAGGAGACTGAGCTGTTCAAGTCCTGCGCGGTATTCTTTACACGTCTTGCAGGGGCTTCCTCCGTCGAGGTAAAGGAAAAAATTGATAATACCGAGGGCAAAATGACCGCCGTTACCTCCGCCGCAAGGCTCTTTATGCCGAGAGACGAGCTTGTTGACGCGGAGAAGGAAGCGGCAAGGATAGAAAAGGAAATAAAGGCGGTGCAAAAGGATATAGACTTCCTCAGTAAGAAGCTGAACAACCCCGGATTTTTGGCTAAGGCTCCCAAGGAACAGATAGATAACGAAAGGGCGAAGCTGGAAAAGGCGGAGGAAAAAATGAGGAAGTTAATGCAAAAATAACTCCTTGCAAACAGCCCGATAAAAGAGGTGGCACTATGAAACGAAAGCTTTTCTGTGAAATCTCCCCTCTGACTTACAAGATATCCGTTGAAAAAAATATTTTCTTGCGCAGGCTATGCGATTTGTTTAACAGAAAAGTAAGGTTTGCTTCGGACAAATCCGGTGAGCCGCTTCCGGTACGGGTATACTCTCACAAGTCGCTTATACGCCGCTGTCTTGGCAATGTTGACATGCGGCTGCAGGAGAATAAGGCGGTAAATCTTTCCATTGCCGCGCCCAAGGTTACGGGCATTCTGATAAAGCCGGGAGAGACATTTTCCTTTTGGCGGCTTGTGGGCAGGGACAGCAAGCGCAAGGGATATCTGGAGGGACTGACCATAGCAAACGGAAAGACCTCCTCGGGAATCGGCGGCGGAATGTGCCAGTTTACCAACCTTATTCACTGGATGGTATTACATTCCGAGCTTACTATAACCGAACATCACCACCATGATGGCTTCGACCTTTTCCCCGATTTCGGCAGGCAAATACCATTCGGCACAGGCACGTCCGTAATGTACAATTATCTCGATTACCGCGTGCGAAATGATACCGACAGGGTCTATCAGCTTCTTGTAAGCACCGACGGTGAATACCTCTGCGGTGTGCTTCGGGCGGACAAGCCCCAAAATTTTAAATATCACATCAAGGCGGAGGACGAGCGTTTTGTGCGGGAGGACGGAGTGGTTTACCGCTGCGGTAAGGTTGTGAGGACAACGGTGGATTGTGCTTCGGGAAATGTCGTTGGCGTGGAGATCATTCGAGAAAATCACGCGAGGGTGATGTATGATACTGATCTGATCGAGGTTCGGGAAAATTAAATAACAATAAAAATAAACCGTAAAGGCTTTTAGAGCTTTTACGGTTTATTTTTATTTAATTGATTTCAGGTAAACATGGTCTGTTAAGGCAGAACAGAGAAAACGCAATATTGGTCAATAAAACAAGCCGGTTAAGCAAATAATACCAATCCCTTTTTAAACTGTGGGTATTACGTCAGTTTAAAAAGGGATTGGTATAAAAATCAAAGTCGGTCTTCAAACTGATGGCCGCAAAATCTGCACACCTTTGCTTCCGCTTTTACGTTCTCGGCGCATTTTGGGCATTTTTCCGTCTTTTCTTACGCTTGGATACGGCAACTATGCAGTGAGCGATTATCATGCCGTATAAACCGCAGAATGCTCCCAAAAGAAACCACCTTTTTTTATTAAAACCGTTTTTTTCCATAATTGAATATGTTACATTGCCAAAAAAGAATATACGAGCTATTACAGCAGCGATCACTATAAAAATTAGTCCAATATCCATTTTTATATTCCTCCGATTACTTTTCCGTATTTTCATTGTCTTCCATATGTGTTTCCATCCATAGCAGCAATTTTGAACGGTCATTGTAAGATGAGCTTTTCATAACTTAATTCCTCCCGATTTTAAAAATATTTCACGATGCCGCATAATTAAACAGTACCGTTTAATAATATAACAGCGTGTTCATTGCAATTTGTAGCTCAAAAAATTAAATATATTTTCCGAATTCGTATTAATTCTATTATACTTAATAATTTGACTATTATCAATATATTAACTATAAATTTAATAAAAAAATTTTCCGTCTCTTTATACAATAACATAAATTAATTAAGCTCAATAAATTTGAATATAGTCAATTTATTGAGCATTGTCAATGATTTAAGTATGATAAAATATAAACGGTGATTAAAATGATTAGCTATAAACCTCTTTACGATACTTTAAGGTTAAAGGGAATAACCGAGTACTTTCTTATATATAAGCAGGGCTTATCCGCAAATACCATTCACCGTATCAAGCACGGAGAAGCGATAAGCACAAAAACGCTGGACACCCTTTGCTTTATTCTGGACTGCGGTGTAGATGAGATTATTGAATATGTTAAAGATGAATAAAAAGACTGCCGTACAAAATTTACGGCAGTCTGATTTTTTATGTTAACTCTTGTTTGCAGAAAAACGGCACACGTTTTACCTTACCTATCATTCATCATTTTTCCTTTTCTGCATCTTCTCCGCATAATGCTTCGGCGAACACCCGAAATTCTTTTTAAACACCCTCGAAAAATACAGCGGCTCAGAAAAACCGCAAACATAAGCGATCTGCGACACATTCTGTTCTATATCGGAGGCGGAACAAAGCAGCTTTTCCGCCATTTGCATGCGCAGGCTTGTAAGGTAATTGTGCGGCGTCATTCCCACCTCGCTTTTAAACAGCTTGCGCAGATAATCATAGCTGAAAGGAATGGTCTGCAAATACTTGTCAAGCTCATAGTCGCAGTCGGTGCAGTTCTGCATTATATTGCTCTTTATCGCGCCCACAACGTTTCTGAGAGGCTTGGTGCTCTGAAACGCTATCACGTAATTAACGATAAGATTCCCGAAAGCCTCGATAATAAGCTGCTTGTTGCTGATCTTGCTGTTAAAATAGTAAAAAGCGTCGTTGAAGGAGGTCAGAATGTGCTTGTCGCTGTCATCCGAAATAACAACAGGATTTTTAAAAGGAAAGGTGGCGTCCTTTATATTTATATGTATGTTGGTGAAGCCCTCGTCGCTGTTATTCATGTGAGATACTCCGGGGGGTATTATTACTATATCTCCAAGACTGTAACTCAAAGAGGAGCTGTCAAAAACAAACTGCCCGCTGCCGCCCGTACAGTAAACCAACTCCCAGCTTTCATGGGAGTGACGGTGCATTGAAAAAGTGATAAGATTCCTGCCTATATAAACTATATTATTCATAAATTACCCAACTTTCCGACTTTTCATAACGGTAATATGACCTAAATCCAAATAAAGCGTTTGTATATAATCAACAAAATTTTGTAAAACTATTGAAAAAACATCAACAACATGCTATACTAACAAAAAACCATCTTGCAGAAACCCTTATTGCCGAGAAACCGAAAATTTAAACCTCAGCAAAATAGCCGAGCAGGGTTTCTTTTTCATTTTCGGTAAGGATTTTGCTCCATTCGACTCTGCCCTCACACTTGGTTTTGTATTCGGCAAAACGGGCGGTCTTGTCTCTTTCGGTATCATTCCACTTGTCAAATCCCGCCTTCGCGATATGCCTGTCGTATCGGCAGTCTATAAAGCTTGCTTTTCCGTAGTCTCGCCAAGGACGGGCTAAAAATATCGATCCGCTTTCAACTCTTTCATCGCAGGTGAAACTGCATTTGTTGAATACGAAGCCTATGTTTTGAGAAAGAGCGTGAGCGGGGGCGGCGGCATAGCCGTGACCTCTTACGTCATAAAGAGACTTTATCTCGCAGTCCTCAAACAGCGTATCGCCGCAGCCGAAAATAAAATCCACCGTGCCCGCGATATAACATTTTTTAAATATCTGCTTTTCATATCCCGAGCGGCGAAGCTCGTCCTTTAAAAATCCGTCGTACCTTTCAATGAGATCATCGGGAAGAGGGCCGCAGAAGACGGTATCCTGAGTTGAAACAAAACGGCTGTCCTCGGCGAAAAATCCGTCGGCATACACCGTCAAAGCCACCTCTTGACCTTTTTCCTCGGGAAATAACGAATCGTTTTCCACGGTAAGATTTTTTAGGGTCACATTAGGCGCGGTTATTGCCATTGTGTAGGTACGAAACGTGTTGTATTCCCTGCCCGATTCGTCAAGCTTTTTGGCGTAATCGCCGTAGGATATAATAGTATCGTCTTTCCCCGCTCCTATTATTTCGATATTCGGCACAGCGATCTCCACCTTTTCCCTATAAACGCCCTTGTCGAGAATCATACGTGTAAAAGGGCGCAGATTTTTCAGGATCTCCGAAAGCTTGTCTTTCGGCGTAACGTGAATTGTTTCCATAGTTTTTCCTTTCATTTTATAAAACGGGTCTGAAAGAATCCGATTTTTGTGCTCTTTCAAACGCAATGACTAAATATGATATATTTTTCTTATGATTTGATTATATATGTTATCAAAGTATTTTTCAACATGAAATGTGTATTTTTGTTAAAAACCAACAACATCTGATTGTGTAATTTGTCTGATTTCATTAAAATGCGCAATTGAATAGGATAAAGTTGCCATTGGCAAAAAACATAAATGTCCGAATTGTGCATAAACTGTCTTGTATTTGGCGTATACATTCGTCGAATTTTCGGTTACAATATGTTTGTAAATATCGTACAAAAAGTTATGGCTTTGATAAAAATTATTTGATATATTTATAACAATACATGTACATACACTTTAAAAGTGCCGAATACTTATTTTAGAAAACAGGTTTTACATGAACAAAATGACCTTTAATCAGTACAGAGCAATGGATCTGGTTATTTTGGCGGTTGTTACAGCCGTCTTTGAAACGATCACAACTCTGGCGGCAACAAAATGGTTTCCCGATCAGCTCTACACCCTTTCTCCTACTATAACAATGGTTTGTATCGTTATGATGAGGTGGGGAGGCTTTGCGGCAATTCACGCCTTTGTGGGCGGTGCGGCTTTCTGCATGGCGTCGGGCGCTACCGAACAGCAGATGATACTGTATTGTGTCGGAAACTGCTTTTCCCTTTTGGCGCTTATTCTTTTTAAATTTATAGGTAAGGCAAAAATTAAGGATAAATTTTATTTTACCGTTTTGTTTACGGTGTGCGCCTATATCGGCGCGCAGCTCGGACGCTGGCTTGTAAGCCTTCTTTTCGGAGGACCTCTCGATTCCGTGATCGTGTTCCTTACAACGGATTCGCTTTCGCTGCTTTTCGCAATAGTGGTGGTGCTGATCTCCCGCAGGGCGGACGGACTTTTCGAGGATCAGAAAAGCTATCTTATACGTATCGATAAGGAAAGAAGAAAAAAAGAGGCGGAGGACTATTACGCGCAGTAAGCTTTTGCGCTCTGACCGTGTGAAAAAAGCGACATTTTTTATTTTATATAGTGTAAATATCATTTTAGGAGGTTTCAAAGATGCAACTGAACGCTACCGACTATTTGATTTTCGATGAAGAAAGCGGAACCTACATCGAAAATCCGGAACAAACCGTTCGCGACGATGTGGAAAAGCATCATTGGCTGAACGTTATGAGAACGGTGCTGAAGGATTGGCGGCTGTATCTGATGCTTGTGCCGATGATTTTGGTTTTCCTGTTCTGGCGTTACTTCCCGATGTACGAGCTGTTGGGCTGCTTTAAGCTTACGGAGGACATCAAACCTGTTGCGGAGCAATTTTATGTGGGATTCTCCAACTTTAAATCGCTGCTGACGTCAAATATCGAATTTTGGCGGGCTTTCCGCAACACCTTCCTGTTAAGCTTCTACGGACTTTTGTTCGGATTCCCCATGCCGATAATCATTGCGCTGTTTTTCAACGAGATTCGTTCAAATATCTGCCGCAGCGTATATCAGGTACTTACATATCTTCCCAAGTTCATGTCAACGGTCGTTATGACCTCCCTTGTAATGATGCTTGTAAAACAGGGCTCCACGTTTTCGGGAACAGGCGTTCTTTCGCAGCTCCTTGAACAGATCGGGTTCATCAGCAGCGAGACCTCCCAGATGGGACTTCTCAACGATCCGTCCTTCTTCCGCGCTATCTATCAGATAAGCGGTATCTGGGAGACGGCGGGCTACGACAGTATAGTATTCTTCGCGGCGATAATCGCTATCTCGCCTACCAGCTACGAGGCGGCACAGATAGACGGCGCGGGAAAGATGGCGCAGATGAGATACGTTGTTCTGCCATGTATTCTTTCCACGATCGTAATCATGCTTATCACAAGAATAGGCTCGCTGCTTAACATAGGCTATGAAAAGGTTCTGCTTCTTTACAACCCCAACACCTATGTTACCGCCGACGTAGTTTCCACATTCGCGCAGAGAACGGGTATCGCGGGAGCCGCAAAGGGCTTGGCGTCCGCTGCCGAAATGATGAACAACGTCATAGGAATGCTCTTGGTAATCGGTGCGAACACTATAGCGCGGAAGGCGTCCGACGTATCGCTGTACTAAGCTGTATTAACTTAAATAGTAAAGGAATAAGAGGCTGTTATGAAAAGAAAACTCGAAATTTCCGAGCTTATATTCAAAATTATAAGCTACACCTTGTTGACAATTTTTGCTCTTTGCTGCCTGTACCCTTTCCTGTATGCGATCTCGGCGTCGATCAGCGGAAGGCACGCGGTAGAGTATAACGAAGTCGTTTTGTTCCCGAAGGACATTCAGTTTGAAGCCTTCTCCACAATGTTCAACGACAACATGTTCTGGAATTCCTATACAAACACACTTTTCCTTACCTTCTACGGTACGATCTGGGCACTGGGAATATCCCTGTTCGGCGCGTACGCGCTTTCAAAAAAGCGTCTGCTGTTCCGCAAGGGCTTCAACTTCTTCTTGGTATTTACCATGTGGTTCAGCGCGGGTCTTGTACCTCAGTATCTGAACTATCTGGATACTCAGCGTGTGTTTAAATCCGTGGGAATTACCGACGACAAGTGGCTTGTTGTTATTGCCATGGGTATGGCGGCAATGAACATCATACTGCTCAGAAACTCCTTTGAAGGCGTTCCCTCCGAGATCGAGGAAGCGGCCATTGTGGACGGAGCCACGGAAATGCAGGTTTTGTGGCGCGTTTACGTACCTATGAGCAAATCAATAATCGCTACCGTTGCGTTATTCTTTGGAATATCGCGCTGGAACGGATACTTCTGGGCAAGACAGATGATCTCCAACGCCAACGAGCGTCCTCTTCAGGTATTCATACGACTTAAGCTGGAGCAATTCAGCGACCCCGAGCAGATGACCAACTGGTCTGAGCCGTACGCCTCAGACTCCATAATCTACGCCCTTATCGTCTGCTCCATCGTTCCTATCCTTATTATTTATCCCTTTATCCAGAAATACTTTGCCAAGGGCGTTAACGTAGGCGGCGTAAAGGAATAATAAAGCTTTGTTATCAGCCGTTTTTGACGGTTGACATAAAAATGAGAAAATGAAAACAAAACAGTATCCTTAAAGGAGGAAACAAATGAAAAAGAACACACTTGCGGCTAAACTGATCGCAGTATCCGTTGCCGCAGCAGCATTGTTGACAGGCTGTGCCACCGTGCCGGACGCCAACACCGGAACATCGGCAACTACAACGACTGCCGCTCCCGCTAATAACGACAACAACGGCGGAAACGACAGCACAGACACGGCTGCCGCCAATGAAGATCCCGGCAATGTCGCCAACGCTTCGGCTCTGTCTTACGATAACGGCACCGTTCTTCGTATGGCTACAGGCTATAACAGCGCAGACACAGGTCTTTCAATGGATCCCGAGATCGCGGGCGAGGGCATTACCCTTGCGGACGGCAAGACCTATAACGCAGGCGACTTAAAGCCCACATGGGTTGAGATCGAAAACAGACTGAACATCAAGATTGATGACGTTTATCAGGGCAACAAGGCTTCCGATGAGTTCGAATACTGGAGATCTCAGATGGGCAACGTTGATTTGGTAAGCGGTACAGCTTCCATTCTTACCGAAGCCGGCAACAACGGCTTGGTAGTAAACCTTGCGGATCATCTCGACGAGATGCCCAACTTCAAGGCTTATCTTGAAGCTAACCCCATCGTTCGTATCTCCATCACAGGCGATACCGATACAGGTTCCATTTTCTTCTCCCCTTACTTCGACGGTGTAAACGACATCGAGCGTATGCCTCTTATGAGAGTTGACTGGGTAGCCAGACTCCTTGACGGCGACGAAGAATTTACCGCGGACGCATGCGGCAACACCGCGGCTCCCGTTTACCAGCCTTACATGCCCACAAGCGGCAAGGTTGAAATTGACGTTGTAAAGCTTGACGGTTCCGGTACCGAAAAGGTAACAAAGGACTACGACACAGCGGGCAACATCGTTGCTAAGATGAACGAAGCAGGCTCAATGAGCGGCGTTGACGCCGTTAACATGCTCCGTAAGTACATTGACGAAGCGTACAACGGTTATTACGGCTCCACTCGTTCCAACCTCTTCGTAGGTCAGAACGCTGCTTGGGACGCTGATGAGCTTGTAGCTCTTCTCCGCTGCGTAGTAGCTAACGCGCAGACCCTCAACGGCACCGATACCGTACAGGGCATGTTCTCCCGTGAAGACAACAACCTCCAGAGAAAGGTTGACCTTATGCGTTTCGCAGGTCACCTCTACGGCGTTCGCGGTCTTGAATCAAGATCCGACTGGCTGTATGTAGGCACCGACAACAAGCTTCACGACGCACGTATGGAAGAAGACGCATACATTGCTATGGAAAGAATGTATCAGATGACACAGGAAGGCCTTATCTCCGAGAACTTCATCAAGGACGCGGAAGGCAAGTCCGACCAGTATCTTGAAAACGACGCAGGCTTCATGAGCTACGACTACAACCAGACTCAGACCGCTTACAACCAGTCCAAGCTTCAGGACGGCGAAAAGTACATGGCAGCTATGGTTCCCGTTGCACTTTGGTTCGACGGTACAAGCGACAGCGGCGTATACATGAGATTTACCGAATCTTGGCGTTCCGTTAAGACCGACGGTTGGGGAATCTCCGTAGAAGGTACCTCCGGCGATCCCAACAAGCTCAACGCAGCTCTTGCTCTTATCGACTACGCATACAGCCCCGCAGGTCAGATCCTTATGTCCTACGGTCCTGACGACTTCATTATGACCGACGCTGACGGCAACTACATGACCTTTAAGTTCAACGGTCAGGATATGCCCATGATTTCCGAAGAAACATACAAAGAGCTTTGGGATAAGGCTAACGGCAACTACACCAACTACGCTCGTAAGTACCTCGGTTCTACTCTGAGCTTCGTAAAGAGCCAGGCGTTTGAATATCAGTGCACACACGATGTGGGCAAGGAGGGCGCAGGCTATATCTCCACCGCTATCGGTCTGGGTACTATCAAGCACCCCGAGCTTGACGTTACAAGCAATCCTTGGTACAGCTCCGTTCCTACCGTTCTCCCTCACTACAAGACCGAGAACGACGAGATCAACACTTATGATAAGCTTGGTTCCAAGGGTGAATTCAGCACCAGCAAGGACGGCAGCAACATCTTCGTAAACATAATCAGAAGCGGTTACTCCGGTGAAGGCACTTCTTCACGTGAAGAGACGATTTCTACCGTTACCGATTCTTGGGGCGCAGATCAGGTTCTCAGCCTCCACAACGACGCTTGGGAAAGACTTCTTGAGTACTACAACTCTCTGAGCTGATCATTGGCAATTTCCACAGAAACATTCTCTGAAAGAAACACGAAAAATTGCGCATTGCTCCGCAAGGCTTTAAGCTGCCCTGCGGAATGATGCAAAATCCTAATTATGTTAACTCGGGAGGGGAACTCCCCCTCCCGTTTAAACATAAAGGAAGAGGGCTTTTATGTATAAGAAACAATTGATTTTTCAGAAAATAGTTTGTATGGCTATGCTGGCTATGTCGGCAATAGTATTTCTGTATTCATTGGGAATAATGACAGATATTTACGATACATTGTATTACACAATGCCCAATCCCAATAATATAGACAACTCAAAGGTGCTGGGCTCGAGGATCTTTTATGATATGCAAGAATTCAACACCATATTTACCAACCTTTCCATAGGTCTTATTCTTGTGACCTTGATTTTGTTTATAACCTGCACTCACTCGCGCAGAAAATACTACATAGGAAACTATATTGCGGTGGGACTTTCAACCGTTTGCAATATAGGCGTTTCGGCATGGACTCTTTATCATGTGGCGTATTATAAAGCGAGATATTTGCAGATCGACTTTGCAGCATTGAAGGAATTCTGGGAAAACAGAAAACAGCCGCAGGTATATACCGATTCGACCTTCTGGTTTGATGTAAGCTACCTTATTTTCGGCTTGCTTTTGTTTGTAACGGTGCTGCTTATTGTCAATACAATTTTGAAAATAATTTTGATGAAGGAAGAACAGCGCCTTATCGGCAGCAGAAAGGATGTGAAAGCATGACTCCGGACAGCGTAGCTCTTATTAAAAAGGATCGTCTGCGTTATTCCAAAAACAAGCTTTCCTCAAATCTTACCTTGCTTGCGATTGTATTTAACGCTCTTTATTTCGTCAGTATCTATAAATCGGACGTAGGTTCATATTATTACAGCTATATTATAGGCATATCGGTAGTTTATAACCTGCTGTTTATGCTTATAGCGTTTCTTGCCTCCGAGGGCGTAAAAGGCTATAAGCTTAATTACAGCTACGTTTTGGCGGCATTGGGCTTGGGACAGATAGTCCGTATCTTTATACTGCCCATAGACGCAAAAAACACATTTATTACTTTAAGTCAGGAATCACAGCAAGTAATGCATGACGGACAGTTTATGAGAGTTTGCTTTTATCTTATCGCCTCCGCCGCTCTCTGCATTCTTGCGGGAATAACCGCTTTTATCAAGACACGCACATTGACAAGCTACGAAGAGGAGCTTAAACAGAAAGCAAAGGGAGCGAGCCATGAGTAATCTTAAATTACAGCATCTTGACAAAATATACGACAACAATGTTCAGGCGGTTTATGATTTTAACCTTGATATTGATGACGGCGAGCTGATCGTTCTTGTAGGCCCCTCGGGCTGCGGAAAATCCACTACTCTCCGCATGGTTGCGGGCTTGGAGGATATTTCGGCGGGCAAGCTGATAATCGACGGCAAGGACGTTACATCAATGCCACCAAAGGATCGCGACATTGCAATGGTTTTCCAGAACTACGCGCTTTACGGTCATATGACTATTTACGAAAACATGGCGTTTTCGCTTAATCTGCGCAAGGAAAACAAAAACGAGATACATCAGAAGGTATTGGCGGCGGCGGAGATATTGGGACTTACCGACCAGCTCAACAAAAAGCCCAATCAGCTTTCCGGCGGTCAGCGTCAGAGAGTTGCCATGGGACGTGCTATTGTGCGTAAGCCCAAGGTATTCCTTTTTGACGAGCCTCTTTCCAACCTTGACGCAAAGCTGAGAGGCGCGACAAGGCGCGAAATACTGCTGCTTCACAAGAGACTTAACGCCACTATGATCTATGTAACACACGATCAGACGGAGGCTTTGACCCTTGCGGACAGGATCGTCTGCATGTCAATGGGCTACGTTCAGCAGATAGGCACGCCGCTGGAGCTATACGATACTCCCGCCAACCTCTTTGTGGCAGGCTTTATAGGACTTCCTCCGATGAACTTCTTTGATGTGGAGGTAAAGAACGGGCAGGTCGTTTGCGACAGCTTTGCGGTAGACCTTACGGCAGAGGAAAAGCAGGCGTTGAAGGCTTATGAAAACAAAACCATTGTTTTGGGAGTAAGACCTGAAAATATCGTGGAGGGCGGCAATATTACCGTGGATGTATTCTCCAACGAAAACCTGGGTCAGACCACCTTGGTAAACGGTATGGCAAAGAATCATAAGATAACCTGTAAGTTCCGTGAATGGTGCAATTACAAGGCAGGCGATACCGTCAATGTTTCCTTTGCCAGAAAGCACTTCTTTGACAAGGAAACCAACAACGCCATAAGATAAGAAGAAGGAGAACAAAGCATATGAGTAAGAATAAAACGTCTGCCGCTCAGAGAAAAGGCTTTAAGGAATTTATCCGCAAGTTTTTCGTTTCCCTGAAGCGCAGCCCGCAGAATATCGCAATGGTTGCCTTAGCCGCGGCGTTCCTTGTTTATTCCCTTAATCTGACCGCGATCTCAAACACCACCGCAAGAATAAACTCCCCCAATATGGGACAGTGCGAATTTGCGGCAATGCTGTTTTCCATACTTGCCTTTGTCTGCTTTCTCAGATCGTTCCCGAAGCGCCAGAAGCCTAATATGATAATGCTTGGTCTGCTTTTCCTGATGCTGATCGGACTGGTATTTGTGGACTGTGTATACCTTACAAGAATAAATCAGGCGATACTGCGCCCCGACAATCCTTTGGTGATAAACGTCGACACCGCGTATGTCGCCGTTGCCAACAACACCATTGTGGCGCACATTGTATGCGTGGCCGTATGTGCGGTTCTGCTTGCAACATTGCCTGTTTACGGAAAACTCCTGAAGAAAATAAATACGTCTATCGAGGTCGAAGGCAACGGAGACATGGAAGTGATAGACATTTCCGGCGAGGACTGATAACTAATGAAGAGAAGCAACATCTTGTCATAAAAAGACTTGTGTTGCTTTCTTTGTAATGCCGATTTCTGTTTAATGTCTGTATTTATACTATTATCCAATTAAAAACTTGAAAAAATGGTTTTAATTGGATAATAGTGCTTTGGGTGTAATATCCATTTAAACTTTGATTTTATATTGTGTTTAAATGGATATTAGTATT
>JAAVIG010000041.1 GCA_014796735.1 Oscillospiraceae bacterium | reverse complement strand
TACGCAATAGAGGGGGGTAAGGAAAGGATTCTTAAGGTGAAACCTAAGGGGGGAGAGTGGGGCAATGAGTTTCACCGAGATTTTTGCACTTGTGCATATAATCGTACTTGTTATAAGGATTGTGTTGTTTTATAAATGAGACAGCATAAGGTGAAGCTTATTGCACCTTCACCCCCCTTTGGTGTCACCTTAAGCCCCGCGCGGGAGCGCACACTGCACTCGCTTCCGAGTTAAAAGAAAACATTACATAAAGCGTAGCTTTACAAACCGAACAATTGGCAGTTGCTTCGAAAAGCACTTCACAATCTAAAACGCAGTTTTAAAAAGGCATTCCGCCGTTTGAGGAAACAGGCATCTCGCCGATTGAGGAAAATCCCCCCTCCCCCTTATTTACTTTTTAAATAAAATGTGTTATACTTAAAATAAATTATTATCCCAATTGGACATATTCTTACACGCCTCTACCCCAAAAACCTTATCACAGGAAGGAATCATCACCGAAATGACCGACAATGAAAAATTTATCTCCTCTGTAAGAGAATATGCAGAAGAATACGATATAAAAACTCTTTTGGTAAAATCCGAAAACGGAAAAAATCTCACTCCCCTTTTTGCCGCTGTCTGCATAGCCGCCGAAAGAGGACTGGGACAGACACCTTTCGATCAGCAGCTATTAGCGGGAAAAGCCCTGATCGAGGGTAAAATACTTGAAATGCCTACCGGAGAGGGAAAAACTCTCTGCGCGGTGTTTGCGGCGGTGTGGCACAAGCTGATCGGCAGACGTGTCCACATCTTGACCTTTAACGATTATCTCGCTTACCGCGACGAAAAATGGATGAAGCCTGTTTACTCTCTTCTCGGCGTTACAGTAGCTTCCGTTACGGAAAGAACGGATTTTTACGGCAGGCGTGACGCATATAAGGCGGACGTGCTTTATATCAGCGCGCGGGAATGCTGCTTTGACTATCTTCGTGATTTTACGGTACAGAATATCGAAGATACGGTGGGACAGGGCTTTTCCGCCGCTATTGTGGACGAGGCGGACTCGCTGCTTATTGACGAGGGACGTATTCCGATGGTGGTGGCGGCAGATACCGAGGTAAGCTACGATCCGCAGCTGTTTGACGTTGCCGATCTTATGGGCAGATTTACCGAGGAGGACTACGACATAAGCCTTGAAGCGGAAAATGTATATCTTTCCGACGAGGGAGCGGCAAAGGCGGAGGAATTTTTTAATGTTGATAATTTATACGACGAGGAAAACGCCGAGCTGCTTTCCAAAATAAACGACTGCTTAAACGCGTGGTTTATGCTTAAGGAGGACAAGGACTATATCTGCCGTGACGGAAGAATACTTCTTATCGATAAATTCACGGGACGAATAGCGGAAAACAGGCACTATCCCGGTACGCTTCAATCGGCTGTGGAATTAAAGCACGGCGTTGAGGTTTCAACAAGGGGCGTTATAATGGGCAGCATCGCCATGCAGTACTTTGTACGTCAGTACCCTTATCTGTCGGGCATGACGGGTACCGCCGAAGCGTCAAAGGACGAGTTTTATCAGCTTTACGACCTTCAATTTGTCCGTATTGACCCCCACACGCCAAGCAAGCGAATTGACAGGGATATGAGGATATATTACAATACGGAGGCCAAATGGAAAGGCGTTGTAAAAGCAATTTGCGATGCGCATGAAAAGGGACAGCCCGTTCTGGTGGGCACAGGCAGTATTGAGGACAGCGAGCGGCTTTATGATATGCTTAGAGCAAAGGGCATAAAGGCGGCTATCCTTAACGCCAAAAACGACTATATGGAAGCGGACGTTATCAGCGAGGCGGGAAAGCCCTACAATGTCACTATTTCAACCAATATGGCGGGGCGCGGCGTTGATATAAAATTAGGCGGAAGAAACGAAGCACAGAGACAGGAAGCGGTAAACGCGGGAGGACTGCTTGTAATTTCAACTTATATGCCCGAGAGCAGCCGCATAGTAAAGCAGCTTATCGGACGGTGCGGCAGACAGGGAGACCCCGGCGAGAGCATGCGGTTTGTGGCGGCGGACGAGCCTATAATGGAAAAGTACAAGTTGACCGAGCTGCTGCCCGCAAAGCATAAGCCCCAACCTACGGAGGAGCCGATAGAGGACAAGATTTTAAAGCGCGAGGTTGAGCGTATACAAAGGATAAGCGAGGGCGACGCCTTTGATGCAAGAGCAAGACTTTTGAAGTTTACATTGATAGGCGAAAAGCACAGAGAGCAGATTTTTGCAAGCAGAAGCAGATTTTTAAGAGAGCAGTCGCCCAATATATGGGAAAATCTTGCGGGATATAAGGAAGCGTTGAAGATATACGGCGAGCCGCTTCTCACCGATTTGCAGCGCAGAACGGTGGTTGCCGCTGTAAACAGATTCTGGAGCGAATACCTTGAATATACCGAATATATACGCAGGGGAATACATTTGGTTGAGGTAGGCGGAAAAAGTCCCGCGGAGGAATACAATATTGCCGCCGAGGAATATTATCAGGCAATGGAGCAGGAACTGAAAGCCTATGTTGAGGAACGGTTTGACGCTCTTATGAATTACGGCGACGAAAATTACAGGATAGACGTACCTCGTAATATTCGCACCTATTTATTGGAGGACACGGGGGACGAGTTAAACAAAAAGCCGTTTCTTGTTAATTTCCTGTCCGAGGAAAGCGAAAGGGAGCTGCTTGAACAGGAGGAGAAAAATACCGTATCGTTTTCGGAAAGCCTGCTTGATTTGGATGATATTGAAGCGGAAGAATCGGAAAAAAGCGGTAAAGCGGAGGAAAAGCGAGATAAGGACGAAAAGAAAAAGGGATTTTTGTTTTGGAAAAAGAAAAAGTAATCTCATAAAAGCGACTCCGATTGAGAAAGGACAGAAACAATGTCTACTATTGCTGCAATAGCAACGCCTCCCGCCACGGGAGGTATCTCCGTTATAAGGATAAGCGGAGAAAAGGCTTTTGATATAGCGGCGGCTGTTTTTAAGCCCGCAGGAAACAAGACAATCGCCGAAATGAAGGGCTATACCGCCGCCTACGGTAATATTTACGGCGGCGAGGGAAAGGAACGCCTTGACGACGGCGTTTTGCTTGTGTTTCGCGCACCTCACAGCTACACGGGAGAGGACGTTGCGGAGCTTACCTGTCACGGCGGCGTTCTTATAACAAGAAGAGTGCTCCGCGCTTGTCTTGACGCGGGGGCAAGGCTTGCTGAGGCGGGAGAGTTTACACGCAGGGCTTTAATGGCGGGGAAAATGACCTTGACACAAGCCGAGGCGGTGGCGGATATAATAAATTCCAAAAGCGACCAGTTTTTAAAATGCGCAGCCGCACAGCTTGACGGGGCGCTGTATCAGAAAATCAGCGGGATAAAGCAGACGATTCTCGATCTGGCAACGGAAATTTCCGCTTGGATAGACTATCCCGACGAATTGGACAGCTTCGAGATAAGCTCTAAGATAGGTCAGCTTGCCGAATGCCGACTTAAAATAAAGCTGCTGCTGGAAAGCTTTGACGTGGGGCAGGCACTTAGGGACGGTATAAGCGCGGCGATAGTCGGCAAGCCCAATGTGGGAAAATCCACGCTGATGAATCTGCTGGTGGGGTGCGAAAGGAGCATTGTCACCGATATTGAGGGGACTACCACCGATATTGTGGAGGAAAACGTTATTCTGGGCGGCGCGCTTCTCAGGATAGCGGACTGCGCGGGGATAAGGGAGACGGATAATCCCGTTGAGAGGATAGGGGTAATTAAAATGGAAAAAAGGCTGGAGCATTCGCAGCTTGTTTTTGCGGTGTTTGATTACAGCCGTCCTCTTGAAGCCGAGGATTATAAGCTTATCGAAAAGCTGAAGGGTCGTAATGTGCTTTGCGTTATAAATAAGCTTGATTTGGATAACAAGCTTGATATGGCGTATCTGGCGGCTAAATTCGGAAAGGTGGTGGAAATTTCCGCCAATGACCCGAAATCGCTTAAGCTGCTTAATGAGGCGGTTGGAAAGCTGATCAATCCCGAAAAACTGGATATTTCGGCGGGATTTATCGCCAACGAACGGCAGAGAGCGGCGGCGGTAAGAGCCGAGACCGCTATCGAAGCGGCAATTGACGGGATAAACAAGGGCGTTACATTGGACGCCGCGGGGGTAATGTTGGAAGCGGCTTTGGACAGCCTTATGGAGCTTACGGGGGAGAACGTAAGCGATGAAATTATTGATCAGGTCTTTAAGAAGTTTTGTGTGGGAAAATAGAAGGAAATGCTGTAAAAATAATTAAGGGCTGTGTTTTTTACAGCCCTTTTTGTTTGTATAACGTTTTGCGTCCTAAGTCTTGTTTTCGAATAATGCAATAAATTTTGCAAATATTTTAATTTGAGAACATTATTACAGATAAATCCAATATCTGCACATGATGTGATGACCTTCGGCGTCGTTATATGCTTGTATTTTATCCGTCAGTTTTCCGCCAAGCTTCTCGCAAACATGAACAGATACAATATTTTTATCATTGATGTTCAAAAGAACTTTGTTCATACCGTGTTCTTTCGCAATAAGCAGCCCTTGCTTCAATATCTCGGTTCCGTATCCCTTGCCTTGTTCGGATATACGTACTGCGTATCCGATACTGCCTATACCCGATAATATTTCCGGGGTCAATTCGTTTCTCAGTTGAAATTCGCCTATAAATTTTTCATCATCAACAGCCCAAAAGTGTAAGCTTATGGGCTGCCCCTGAATTTGTCCGTTCTCCTTTTTGTCGTACCAATCTTTCGTTCTGTTAAACCATTCATTGTCGATCAGCTTCGGATCGGTTGGTCGGAAATATACAACGTTGTTGTCAAATAATTCTTCACAATACTCTCTGTATCCGTTGACGTATTCCGAACAGCGGCTTATAAGTTTCAGCATGGTGTGTTTCTCTCCTTATTGCTTTATATGTAAATTATACATTAAATGGCTTCAGTATTAACCTTTTTTTGTAATGTTTTTTTTCACGATGTTTCGCCTTTGCGTTCCCGATACTCGTCTTTTGTCAGCCGCCAATGGTATTGCAGCTTACCTTTATGGGGCTGCGGGATTTCTTCCGTTAATACAAGCCGAAATCCGTTTTTTTCCCATACACGCCTTGAACGAATGTTATAATCCTCACAAAAGCAATGCAAAACATCCACTTGCTCACATTCAAAGGTGTATTTCACCAGCATGCCGATAAAAAGAGTTCCGATACCTTTTCCCCAATACGCCTTTTCTCCGATAGACATATCTATTCTTCTGACGTCGGTATCGGCAGCATACATTTTTTTGACCTCGGGCAAATTCATTTTTTGAAGCCAGCATTCGCCTATAATTTCACCGTTCACCTCAACTGCAAAGCAAGGATTATTCTGTGATATTCCTCCGTAGATTTGATGAACCACCTCGGGCGGATAGCCTTCGATATCCTCGCCCTCTGTCCAATACAGCACCTCCGGGTCGGAGTTCCATTTATACAGATAAGGCAGGTGTTCGTCCGAAAGAGGGCGCAATACGATTTTATACCGCTCATTGCCGCCGTATAATGTTATATTATGAGTCCGGATTATGCTCATATATTTTATCTCCTGTTTATGGACTTATTTTATTCTTTAACCGCAAAAACGCCTGCCGCTCAAATCGAACGGCAGGCGTTTGCGTTAATTCGTGCCTATTTCTATTTTTCCGATCATTTTACGTCCCTCGGGGGTCTTGATAAACTTGTTGTAATTCTCGGTGGCGATCTTTACGAACTCCTTATCATTTGCCTTTGCGGGCGGAATGTAGGGCTTGCCGGGTTCGCGGTTACGCAGATTGAACTGCTGCATAGACTCCTTGAGCATTGCTGCGTTCTTGGAAATCTCGACAGTCATAGCCGCAGTCTCCTCGCTGGACGCGGCATTACTGGAAACAACCCTGGAAATATCATCGATGGTGTTTTTAATGTTCGTCATATTATTCTGCTGTTGAGCACCCGATTCGGCAATTTTGCCCGAAACCTCGATAACCTGTTCAAGCGAGTCGATAATAGTTTCAAATGCCGCATAGGTTTCGTCGGACAGCTGACTGCCGTGTTTTGCCTTGGCAATGGTATCGTCTATAAGCGATTTGGTCTGAGTTGCGGAATCCGCACTTTTGTCCGCCAATTCCTTAACGGATGAGGCAACCACCGCGAAGCTTTTTCCCGCTTCGCCTGCTCTTCTTGCTTCAATGCTTGCGTTTATAGCCAGCAGATTTGTCTGATTAGCGATAGCTTCTATATCGGAAATAACATCGGAAACCTTTTCCGAAGCCTCAAAAATTGCTTTTATAGCTTCAACCAACGTCTGCATTTTGCCCTTGCTTACAATGATTTCATTATGTATAGCATTGGACAGCTCGTTTGCTTGAGCCGCGTTGCGGGCGTTTTCGCCGGTGAGGTCGTTTGTGTGTTTTATTTCATCCTGTAATTCGGTTATGTCGTTTGCCTGCTCGATGCAGCTCTCCGCAAGGAGCTTCGCCGCCGCAGATATGGCATCCGTGCCGTCGGTTACGGAATTTGCGATCTGCGTTATCTGCGCAAACATTATATCGTTGCTCTGAACCATTTTATAAAGGCTCTTACCCAGCGTGTCATTGCTGGAGCGTATATTTACAAATGCGGTCATATCGCCGTTGGCTACCTTGCTTACAACATCAACGTTCTCCCTGATGCTGTCGGACATTACGGTGAACGCTTTAACCATGCGCTGTATTTCAACAAGCGATATATCGCCTTCCGGTCCCATATCCGCCTTATCGATATGATCGGCTCCCGTGGAAAGGGTCTCCGCCCATTCGGCAACGGCGACGATCGGAGTTGCAATCGTTTTTGCCATTTTGTTGGAGATTGTAAGCGAATAGACTAACATTCCAACAAGGAAAAGCAGACCTATTATTGTAGAGACCTTGATCACGTTTGTCACGATAGCGCTTGCTTGTTCGTTCATTTCATCGTATGAGTTTGCAACATCATGGAGATTAGTGTTCAGCTCGTTGAGAGCGTTGGTAAGATCCCCGTCGCATATCGCTCTTGCTTTTTCAATGTCTGTGTTCTTTGTTGTCAGAGCCAAGGAGGCGGTGGATTTAAATTCGTCATAGAGAGCTTTAGCGTTTTTAGCCTTTGTCGCAACGCTGCCCATTTCGTTTATCGATGTGTTGTAAAGAGCATCGAAGTCGGGCGTGCTGAGCTTTACAGAGTCGGTCGAAGTGTTCTCGTATACGGCGGTATCAACGGTGCGGAAAATGTTATTCGCCTCAATGATTACATCCGTCGCACTGGACAACATGTTGCTGTAATGAACGCAGCTTTGCAGGCATATGTCTATAAACACCAAGCAAAGCGTAAAAAATACGGTCAGAAAAAGACCGCCCGCTAAGATCAGCATGTTGCCCTGACGTATACTGCTGCGAATTGTTTTAGCTTTTTTCATCCTAAATTACCCTTTCTATAGTTTTATCTTCTTTTTATTTTGACTTTTTGTACAGTAAGTGCAATTGTCAGAATTAAAGGAAAAAAACCAAATTATGTATACTGTGAATACTATTATAACAGATTTAGCGATGAAATTCAATACCTTTTTTTTTTTGTGTGAAAAAAATTTGAAAGGTCTGTGTTTTTTCGCAATCACCCTTTTAGTGCTCCTTATTGACAAAGCGTTTTTTTAATGCTATAATTTAAAACACACTATACGGTTGAATAAATATAAACGCTTTTTAAAGAACGATAAACAAGGAGATACAATGGGACTTTTTGAAAAGCTGAAAAACGGACTTGTAAATACCAAAAACAGCCTTGCCGAAAAGATAGGAGGTCTATTTCACCGCTCAAAAAAAATTAACGAGGAATTTTTTGACGAACTGGAGGAAACCCTTATAACCGCCGATCTGGGCGGCGAAACAAGCATGGAGATATGCGATAGGCTCAGAGAGCGGACAAAGAGAGAGGGTCTGACCGAAGCGTCGGAGGTATTGTCCGCCATGAAAGCTATTATAAGCGAAATGATAAGCGGGGAAAACGAGCTTAAAATAAATACGTCTCCCTCGGTCATTACCATGATAGGAGTTAACGGGGCGGGAAAGACCACCGCTGTCGGAAAGCTGTCGGCCAACCTTAAGGCGCAGGGGAAAAAGGTACTTGTGGCGGCGGCGGACGTATTCCGCGCGGCGGCTATCGAACAGCTCAATGTCTGGACGGACAGGGCGGGAGTCGATATAGTAAAAAGAGAGGAAGGCTCCGACCCCGCGGCGGTGGTGTTTGACGCTTGCAGCAAGGCTAAGGCGGAAAATTACGATGTTTTGATAATAGATACCGCGGGAAGGCTTCAAAACAAGAAAAACCTTATGGACGAGCTGCGAAAGATAGATCGTATCATAGGTCAGAAGCTGCCAGAGGCAGACCGTGAGACCCTGCTGGTGTTGGACGCTACCACGGGGCAAAACGCGGTGAGTCAGGCAAAGCTTTTTAACGAGGCGGCGGAAATTTCGGGTATCGTGCTTACAAAGCTTGACGGAACGGCAAAGGGCGGTATAATAATTCCTATAAAGAACGAGCTTGGTATTCCCGTAAAGCTTGTGGGAGTAGGGGAGAAAATAGATGATTTGCAGTACTTTGTTCCCGAGGATTACGCCGAGGCCTTGTTCGGGGATATTAAAACGGACGAGGAAGAAACCGATAACGATAACGATAACGACGGCGGTGATAACAGCGTCGAAGAGATTTAATTTAAACCGATAATTGAAAGGGACAGAGAATCAAGTTTGAAAGAACATGAAAAAATGTGTTCTTTCAAACCCGTCGTGTTTTGTGTCGAACCGCCCCGAGGTCGGGTGTGGCGCAAACACTTCCTTAAGAGGAAAGGTATGATCATAAAAATGAAAGTTATTATAGCAACAAAAAACGAGGGTAAGGTTCGGGAGTTTCGGCAGCTTCTGGAGCCTTTCGGATATGAGCCCGTTTCAATGACCGAGGCGGGCGTTGAAGCCGAAATAATCGAGGACGGAGAGACCTTTGAGGAAAATGCTCATATAAAGGCAAAGGAGGTCTACAGACTTACGGGTCTGCCCGTTATTGCCGACGACAGCGGCTTGGAGGTGGAATTTCTGGGCGGTGCGCCGGGGATCTACTCCGCAAGATACGCGGGAGAGAATGCCACCGACGAGCAGCGCAACGAAAAGCTGCTTGAAGAAATGCAGGGAGTGGATATGCCGCTCAGAAATGCGCGTTTTGTCTGCGCGATATATTTTATTTTGGACGAAAAAAAAGAATACTGCGTAACGGGTACGCTTGACGGATTTATCGGCTACGAGCCGGCGGGAAGCGGCGGCTTCGGCTACGATCCTATTTTTATGATAGACGAGGACACAAGTCTTGCGCAGATAGACAGCAAGGAGAAAAACAAAATAAGCCACAGGGCGCAGGCTATGAAAAAGCTTGCGGAGGAATTGACAAAAGGGAACAACTAAAAAATAAAAGGAGAAGTTTGAAAGAACCTGAAAAAAATGGGTTCTTTCAAACCCGTCGCATTTGTGCCTCGATATATCGCCTCGGCACAAATGTTCCTTAAGAGGAAAGGCAAGATTATAAATGACAAGCAAAGAAAGAGCAAAGCTTAAATCAATAGCTTCAAATATGGATACTATCCTGCAAATCGGTAAGAATCCCATAGGAGATACCTTTTTAAAACAGGTCGGGGACGCGCTTGAGGCAAGGGAAATGATAAAGATACATGTGCTGGAGACCTGCGAGCTTACGCCCTTTGAAGCGGCAAACGCGCTGGCGGAGGCTGTCGGCTGTGAGGTGGTGCAGGTCATAGGGAGCAAGGTCATTTTGTTTCAGCAGAGGAAAAAGGGCGATAAAAAAGGCTCGTATCTTGACAAAGAGGATAAAGAGAACAAATCGATCAAGAAAAGCGGAACAAGCGTGGATAAGGGCGGAAACACCGGCAGGAACGGCAAAACGGGCATGACCGTCAGAACCCGCAAGACGGTAAACAAAAACAGAAGCAAAAAGGGAAGGACAAAATGAAAAGAGTAGGAATTTACGGCGGCGCCTTTGACCCGCCGCATATAGGACACGAAAGGCTTGCCGCGCAGTGCAGCGAAAGGCTTGGACTGGAGGAGCTTCTTATCGTTCCGACCTTTCATTCCCCTCATAAGCCCACGCCGTTTACGGACTACGAGCACAGGCTCAATATGTGCAGGGCGGTGTTCAACAAAAAAATATACACCGTTTCCGATATAGAAAGGCAGATAGGCGGTGAGGGGTATACTATTATAATGCTGCGGAAATTAAAAGAGATGTATCCTAAGGGGACAAAGTTCTTTTTGATCATCGGCGGAGATATGCTGTTCGGCTTTGCAAAGTGGTACCGCTACGAAAGCATTTTAAAGGAATGTACCGTTACCGCCGCCGCAAGGGAGGAGGACAGCTACGCGGATATGCTGGAATACGCGGCGGAGCTGGGGCATGTTAAGGTATTGAATCTTCCCGTTACGGAGATTTCCTCCACCGAGATACGGGAAAGAATAAAAAGGGGAGAAAGCACCGAGGGGTTTTTATCGGCCGGCGCGTCGGAATATATAAAAGCAAACGGTCTTTATAAATGAAAGGATATCCGGTATGGGAATTTTTCAGATGTTTTTTTCGGGCGATGACGCTGCGAATAACAAAAAGAACGGTCTTGCCCCTCCTAAAGCTCCGGTAAGGCGCTCTTATGAAATGTGGCTCGGTTTCGAGGACGGAAACGACTACCAAGCCGAGGCGTCTTTTATGCTTTCGGCTGATTTTGTGGAAAGCAAGACCAATGCGGGGGAGATCGAGGTCTTTTATGTATACGATCCCGACTGTAACGATGAATATACCCCATATGAGCTTAACGACAAACGTCCTTACTTTTTTATCTCTCCCGATATCAACGAGGTTTTCTGCTCCGTGGAGGAATACTGCCAAAGCGGAAAAATAGAAAACGCTCTTTGGGTTCAGTCGGCGGAATACGAACACGCGCTTTTTAAGGCCGAATTTGAATATTACGGGGATCACATGATGATGTACGGATATAAAAGAAGCGACGGTTCACCCGGAGGAATGTGTCTTGTTTACCGTGACGATACGCCTCAAGAGGTTCGGGAAAGAATACTGGGAATGTTGGATACGGCTATTATGACGTATACGGAAAAACGATTATAATCCGAAAAAGGAAGCCGAAATGAATATTGAATTGAAGGAATACGAAAAGACGATAAAGTCTCTTATGGGAAACAAACGCTTTAAGCACAGCGTTAATGTTGCGGAAATGTGTCTGACTCTTGCGAAGAAGTTCGGTGCGGACGAGGACAAGGCTTATACGGCGGGAATACTTCACGACTGCCAAAAGGAGATCGATAAGGCGCTTATGCTTTCCGAAGCGGAGCAGAGCGGGTATTATATCGACCCCGTGGAAAAGGACTGCTTTAAGCTTTGGCACGGTATAGCGGGGGCGTATTATGTTAAAAATATTCTTAAAATAACCGATGAGGATATTTTGAACGCCATACGCTTTCATACGGTGGGGCACGCAGATATGACCGTTCTTGAAAAGATAGTTTTTCTGGCGGATATGGTATCGGCGGAAAGAGATTATCCTCATGTTGAGAAATACCGGGCGGCGGTTCTGGAGGACCTGGACAACGGTATGTTTCAGACGCTGCGGTGGTCTGTACTGAAAACGGTGGGGCTTGGGAATACTGTGCCCGTTACTACTTTGGAGGCGTATAATTTTTATTCGAAGTTTAAAAAGGGGCCGCTTTTGCCCTAGTTTTTTGTTGGCAATGGTTTTGGGAAAGCAGCGTGGGGCGGCGGAGCCGCCGAATTTTTGTAAAAAATTCGGCACCGTCGGCGGCGAATGCCGACGACGGGCAAATTCCCGTCAGGGAATTTGCGGCTCCGCCCCTGCGGTGAGGCAGTTTTTATGTAGGGACTGTTTTTTATGATGAGGCGGCAGGAGTTGACGGAAGGAACAGCGTAAGTATACATTTGCATAAGTTGCAGGGTAAAGGCGCGGAGAAAAAACGTAACCGTAAAATCTTGATTGTTTTGCGGCAATGCGTGTCATAGTAAAATTTAAAATAACATTATATAAGGAGTATTTATGACAGACGAAAACATTTTAAAAATTGCGGTCAAAGCAATCGACAGCAAATTAGGGGAAAACATAAAGGTAATAAAGATCGACGAATTGACCATTATTGCCAACTACTTCATTATTGCCAACGGAAACAGCAACACACAGGTCAAGGCGATCGCGGACGAGGTGGAGTTCAAGCTGTCCGAGGCAGGCTTGGAGCCGCACCGTACCGAGGGGTATCAGGGCGCAAGCTGGATAGTGCTTGACTATGTTGATGTTGTGATACATGTTTTTCATAAGGAAACAAGAGATTTTTACGATTTGGAAAGACTTTGGCAGGACGGTACGGAGATTTCGGCGGCGGAGTTTTTGAAGTAGTTGTATACTTTTTTATAAAAACATTTGCTTGACAGTTACGCCTTTTTGTGATACAATGAATATAGTTGAATAAGAAAAGCTATGATGGAAAGAGTAGTCCTTGCGGAACAGCCAGAGAGAGGAGCGTTTGGTGGAAGCTTCTTATGGAAAGCGGGGGTGAAGACCGCTCCTGAGCCGCAGTGCCGAAAGCATTGCTCAACCGAATAAAGCTTGCCGCAGGACGCAGGCGAAAATAAAAAATATCAAGGAAAAAAGCACAGCAATATGCGATATTGCGAGCATTTTTGACGCGGAGATTTTTTATTTTCGGCAAGTATTGCGGAAAGATTTAGTTGGTTGAGCAATAGGGTAAGCATTGCCGTATTTCCGCGTTAAGGAATAGGATTTGTTGGAATCCGAAGAGTGAAAAATCAAGGTGGAACCGTGCTTTACGTTTAGTATGCACCCTTGACAGACCGTGTTATGCGGTTTGTTATGGGTGCTTTTCTTATTCAATAAAAACTCAATTAAAATTTTTGGATAAGAAAGGAATGGTTGTAATTATGAAAGTGATTTACAGCAACGGAAACGTACAAAACGCAGAGGGCAAGGAGGAGCTTCAGATACTCAGGCACAGCGCGGCTCACCTTTTGGCGCAGGCAGTAAAAAGACTGTACCCCAACGCAAAATTCGGGTACGGCCCCGCAAACGAAAAGGGTTTTTATTATGACATTGATTTTGGAGACGTGAAAATTTCCGAAGATCATCTTCCCGAGATCGAGGCGGAAATGGGCAGGATAGCAAAGGAAAATCTTCCCGTAAAGCCCTTTGTGCTGACAAGAGATGAAGCGATCGGGCTTATGACGGAAAGAGGAGAGGATTATAAAATACAGCATATCGGGGATCTGCCGGTCACGGAGGAGATAAGCTTTTACCGTCAAGGTGAGTATATTGATATGTGCAGAGGACCTCATGTTACCTATACAAAAGCGGTCAAGACTTTTAAGCTGACGGGGATTTCGGGCGCTTATTGGAAAAACGACAGCAATAACAAAATGCTGACGCGAATTTACGGGAACGCTTTTTTAAGCCGCGAGGAAATGGACGAATGGCTGAAAATGCGCTCGGAAGCCGAAAAAAGGGATCACCGCAGGATAGGGAAGGAAATGCGGCTGTTTATGTTCTGCGACGAGGGCATGGGATTTCCCTTTTTCCTGCCGGGCGGTTTGGTGATCAAAAACGAGCTGATAGAATATTGGAGAGAGATACACCGCAAAAACGGCTATCGTGAAATCTCCACGCCTTTAATGCTTAGCCGAAGCCTGTGGGAAACAAGCGGACATTGGGCGCACTATAAGGATACTATGTATTCCTCCGAAATAGACGGGGAGGAATACTGCATAAAGCCCATGAACTGTCCCGGCGGAGTGTTGGTTTATCAAAGCCGCCCTCACAGCTATCGGGAGCTGCCGCTGAGAGTGGGAGAATTGGGTGTTGTCCACCGCCATGAGCTTAAGGGTACGCTTCACGGGCTTTTCAGAGTAAGATGCTTCACGCAGGACGACGCTCACATATTTATGACCGAGGAGCAGATACCCGAGGAGATCAAGGGCGTTATAAGCTTGATAGACGAGGTGTACGGGAAATTCGGGTTTGAATATTCCTTGGAGCTTTCCACCCGCCCTGTGGACAGCATGGGCAGCGACGAGGATTGGGAAAGAGCCGAAAGCGGGCTTAAGGAGGCGTTGGACAGTCTCGGTCTTGCTTACGAAATAAACGAGGGGGACGGCGCGTTTTACGGCCCCAAAATTGATTTCCACCTTAAAGACAGTCTTGGACGTACATGGCAGTGCGGAACGATTCAGCTTGATTTTCAGCTTCCTCAGAATTTTGACTTAAGTTATGTAAGCGAAGACGGTCAGAAGCGGCGCCCGATTATGATACACCGTGTCTGCTTCGGCTCTGTGGAGCGGTTTATCGGTATTCTTACGGAGCATTACGCGGGCAAATTCCCCGTGTGGCTGGCGCCCGTTCAGGCTAAGGTGCTTGTTGTATCAAAAAAGAGCGGTGAGTATGCAAAAGAGATTTACGACCTTTTATGTGATAAGGGCATACGCTGCGAGATCGACGATCGAAACGAAAAAATCGGGTATATGATACGGGAAGCGCAGTACGTTGAGCGTGTTCCGTATATGCTTGTTATCGGGGAGAAGGAAGCTGCGGAGCGGACGGTATCGGTCAGGAGCCGTAATTCGGGAAAAACCGAGGTTATGACTATCGAAGATTTTATCGGGAAAATTTCCGAAAAAATAAATAACAGGGAATAGCCGTGTGGGTAAGCTTTTTATAATATCCCGCTATTTTGTTTAAAAATTTTTGGAATAACTTTCAAAATACCTATTGACAATATTGCAAATTTTTTGTATAATGTTTGTTGAGCATAAATCCAAAGCTTGTGCCGAAACAGTTTTTGGCTTGGGTAAGGCGATCGGTTGTGCTTAGGTTGAAAATTACCTTTTGTTTCGTTTATGAAACATTAGCCCAACGGCAAAAGGAGGGATATAGATGGCAGAAGTTCGTCTCGGAAAGAACGAATCCTTAGACACTGCGCTGAAGCGTTTTAAGCGTTCCTGCGCCCGTGACGGCGTACTTGCGGAGGTTCGCAAGAGAGAGCATTACGAAAAGCCTTCGGTAAAGCGTAAGAAAAAGTCCGAAGCCGCTCGCAAGCGCAAGTTCAAGTAATTTTATCAGAAAATTTAAGTAAATGTCTATGCCGGATCCCGGCGGTTTTACTTACAACCGGTAAGCTTGCCTGAAGGCAGGCTTATTCTTTTTAGTAAATCAATAAAAAACAAAGGGCGTACGATGATGTTGTTTAAACCTAAATGGTGGCTGAAAAGCGTTTTGGATATAGACGAGAAATTCATAAAGGAAAATCATCTGAGAGGACTTATTTTAGACCTGGACAACACCCTTTCCATGCACGGAAGCCCCGCAGCGGAGCAGGGAGTAACGGAATGGCTTGAGCAAATGCGGGGTATGGGAATGAAAATGATGGTGCTTTCCAATAATACAAAAAAACGCGTTGCGCCTTTGGCAAAGGAGTTAGGATTGGATTATATATCCTTCGGCTGTAAACCGCTTACGGTAGGGGTGAGCAGAGCACTGCGAAAAATGCGGCTGCCCAGAAAGTCCGTTGCTCTTGTGGGAGATCAGATATTTACCGATATTATAGGCGGAAATTTAAGAGGGGTCAATACCGTTTTGGTGGAGCCCTTTCATCTGGAGGATAAAAAATCCTTCAAGCTTAAGAGAAAGCTTGAAAGCGCGGTATTTAAAAGAGATTATTCCAAGATCGAGAAAAAATAATCATAATCGAAAGGATCATAAACGGCTATGGCAATTTCATTCGGCCCCGGCGGTAATTCGGAAAGCTTCGGAAAACGCAAATTTCCCGAGAGCTTGCCCGAATATTTAAAGGGCTTGGGCTTAAACGGCTATGAGATAGAGTGCGGCAGGGGTGTTAGGATCGCTCAAAAGACATATGATATGCTTCCCGCGATCGCCGAGGAAAATGGCATTGCTCTGACTCTGCATACTCCTTATTTTATTTCACTGTCGAGTGAAAACGAGGAGACGCGTTTGAAAAGTCTCGATTATATAAAGGAATCGGCGGAGGCGGCGCATAGGCTTGGAGCAAAAAAGATCGTGATACACAGCGGCTCCTGTGCCAAAATGACCCGTGAGCAGGCTTTGGAGCTTGCGAAAGATACTTTGAAGAGAGCGCAGGAAATGCTTGACGAAAATGGGCTTTCCGATATAATAATCTGCCCCGAAACAATGGGCAAGATAAATCAGCTGGGTACGCTTACGGAGGTAATAGAACTGTGCGAGGTTGACGAAAGGTTTTTGCCCTGCGTTGACTTCGGGCATCTTAACGCGAGGACGTTAGGCGGTATCAAAACAAAGGAGGACTACGCGGCGCTCCTTGACGAGATAGAAAACGGGCTTGGACATGAGCGCCTGAAAAATTTCCACGTTCATTTCAGCAGGATAATGTACACCGCAGGCGGGGAAAAGGCGCATCTTACCTTTGACGACAAGGAGTACGGCCCCGAATACGAGCCGCTTATGGAGCTTTTTTACGAAAGAAGCTTAGAGCCTACCGTTATCTGCGAAAGCGCGGGGACGCAGGCAGAGGACGCGGCGCAGATGAAAAAATATTATGAAAGCTTAAAATAAAAGGACGGAAATTAAAATGAATATACTTATAATAAACGGCCCCAATTTAAACCTTTTGGGCAAGCGTGAGCCGAGAGTGTACGGAAATGACAGCCTTTCAGAGATACAAAGCGAGATCGTGCAGCTTGCAAAGGAGCTGAATATTGACGTTGAGTTTTATCAGAGCAATCACGAGGGCGGTATTATTGACGCGCTTCACAACGCTATGGACGAAAGCGACGGAGTGATCTTAAACGCGGGGGCGTATACCCATTACAGCTATGCAATAAGGGACGCTATCGCGGCAATAAAAATTCCCGTTGTAGAGGTTCATATGAGCAACATTCACGCCCGCGAGGAATTCCGCCATACCTCGGTGATCGCTCCGGTGTGCAGGGGAAGCATTTTAGGCTTCGGGAAGAACAGCTATCTTTTGGCGTTAAGAGCCATTATGGATATTATAGATTCGCAAAAGTAAATCGGTAACTTAATATAATGAAAGGACTATAAAAATGAATATTGACAAGGTGATTTCGTGGCTGTCAAACGAGCATGAGGCGGCACTTTTTACTTCGGAGGTAGCTAAAAGGTATCTTACCGACTTCGGCTCCGAGGACGGAACAATGCTTATTACAAAGCAGGGAGCGTATTTTATAATCGACGCCAGATATTTTGAGCACACCGAGCAGCAGGTGACAGACCCGCTGTGTAGGGTGATACTTCAAAGAGAGCTGTACGACCAGATAGGAGAGATCTTAAGCGAACAAAAGATACAAAGCATCTATATCGAAGATGAAACAATGACCGTTTCCCAGCTTTCCGCCCTGAAAAGGAGATTCAGCGGCATAAATTTTGACAGCTCCAATCGGCTTTCCGATTATATGAAGCAAATGCGCATCATAAAAACAAACGAGGAGATCGCTTATATCACAAAGGCGCAGAGGATCGCGGAGGCAGCGTTCACAAAGCTGCTTTCCAGCATGAGAGTGGGACAGACGGAAAAGCAGATAGCCGCCGCTCTTGAATTTTTAATGATGGATCTTGGTTCGGACGGAGTTTCCTTTGAAACTATCGCAGCTTCGGGAGTAAATTCCGCCTGCCCCCACGCTGTACCCACCGATAAGCCCGTTCAGGAGGGCGACTTCCTTACGCTCGATTTCGGCGCTACCTACAAGGGCTATCACTCGGATATGACCAGAACGGTTGTTTTCGGAAAGCCCACCGACGAGATGAAAAACATCTATAACGCGGTATGGGGCGCAAATACCGACGCTATCAAGGCGGTAAGGGCGGATATATCCTGCAAGTTAGTGGACAACGTGGCAAGGAGCACCTTGGACGCGTGGGGCTACGAGCAGTATTTTACTCACGGTCTCGGTCACGGCGTGGGACTGGAGATACACGAGGGTCCCAATGTAAGCAGCCGGAGCGGAACAACGCTGCATGAGGGTATGATCATTACGATAGAGCCGGGTGTGTATATTCCCGGAAAGTACGGAGTAAGAATAGAGGATATGTGCGTTGTTACGAAGGACGGTTGTAATATAATCACCGAAACGCCCAAGACATTGATTTACATTTAAAAAGGATAAGAAGGATAAGTATAAGATGAAAAAATTAAAATTGCTTTTAATATCGGTCATTTCGGCTGCGCTTCTTACATCTTGCAGCGGCGGAACGGAAACCGAGGTAACGGACAGCTCGAACAACACCGATAATACTAACGATATGAACAATACGCAGAGCGCGCTGCCGGAAGACGCCGCGCCGCAGGAAAGTGAGGAAAATGCCGTGTCTGCTCCGATCACATATGAAATTGACCCTACAAAGCCCGTAATTGCTTTGACCTTTGACGACGGCCCCAACACCACTACTACCAATGAGGTTATCGATCTGCTGGAAAAATATCAGGTAAGGGCTTCATTCTTTTTGATAGGAAATAACATAAACGATGAAAGCGCTAAAGCGGTAAAAAGAGCCTACGATCTGGGCTGCGAGATAAACAATCACTCGAAAACCCACTCGTATATGGATAAGATGAGCGCGGAGGAGATTAAAGAAGAGATCGCTTTTGTATCGGATAAGGTAAAGGAGATAACGGGCGAGCCCACAACGTTTTTCAGACCTCCCTATATCGCGGTGAACGATATAATGTATGAAAGCATAGACATGCCTTTTATCGCGGGCATCGGCTGCAACGACTGGGAGGACAGCGTAGACGCGGAGACGAGAGTGAAAAGGATACAAAGGCAGCTCAGAGACGGAGTTATTATTCTTATGCATGACGCGGAGGGTAACTCCAAAACGGTGGAGGCTCTGGACACGCTTATTCCCTTTATGCTTGAAAAGGGCTATCAGTTTGCCACCGTCAGCGAGCTTTTCGAGGCGAAGGGCGTAGCGATAGACGGGGGAGATACAAATTTGTACAACGAAGTAAAGGCTGAGTGATAAGCGGTATCGGATAGTGTAAGAAAAGCCTTAATTTGCCGGATTATTTGGTTATTAAAGCAAAAATCTTTGTTTTTTATGGAAATCGGAATATTTTTTTAAAAAACCCCTTGCAAAATTTACAAAAATAAGATACAATAGTATAGATAATAAAACAATAACATCTTGAATTGTTTTGAACAACAATCCGAGAGGGCAGACCCGAAAAATCGGGTTTTTCAGATCGGCGTCCGCGTTCGTAGGCGTATCTCCGATTCGACTGCTAAGCTCTTTCGGAGGAAGGAATGGTTATAATTTATGATTTCAGCAGGCGATTTCAGAAACGGCGTTACTTTTGAGGAGGACGGAAACGTAGTTCAGGTCATCGAGTTCCAGCACGTTAAACCCGGCAAGGGCTCCGCTTTCGTTCGTACCAAGACAAAGAACGTTATCACGGGCGCGGTTGTGGAAAAGTCCTACAACCCCACCGCAAAGTTCCCCACCGCTTTTATCGAAAGAAAGGATATGGAGTATTCCTACAGCGACGGCGATCTTTATTACTTTATGGACAGCGAGACCTACGAGCAGGTTCCCATTAACAAAAAGGATTTGGGCGACAACTTCCGTTTTGTGAAGGAAAATATGGTGTGCAAGATATTAAGCTATAAGGGCAACGTGTTCGGCGTTGAGCCTCCCAACTTCGTTGAGCTTGAAATTACCGATACTGAGCCCGGCTTTAAGGGCGATACTGCTACAAACGCTACCAAGCCCGCTACCCTTGAAACAGGCGCGGAAATAAGAGTTCCTCTCTTTATCGATGTTGGCGAAGTGGTTCGTATCGACACCAGAACTGGCGAATATATGGAGCGCGCAAATAAGTGATCGGCTATAGGAATGTGTTTTGTAATGCTCTTGCGCTTATTTCGTAAGTTTGCGCGGGGTGCTGTGAGGACAGGTTCTGTAAGAAAGGTTATGGCGAAAATATGAATATTACTGAAAAGGTTTCTTATATCAAGGGCCTGGCAGAGGGCTTAAGCCTTGATGAATCCACCAAAGAGGGCAAGCTGCTGTCAGCGATTATCGATGTGCTTGACGATATGGCGCATCAGGTCGAGGAGATCGACATGGATCTTTCCGATCTTACTGATGTTGTAAGCGATATTGACGACGCGGTTGCTGATATTGAGGACGATTTTTACGGCGACGAATGCGATGACGATGAGTGCGGCTGCGGCTGTGAGGACGATGATCTGTACGAGATCACATGCCCTAAGTGCAATAACAGCATTACCGTTGATTTTGATGTTATCGCGGCGGGCGGTATACTTTGTCCTAATTGCGGAGAGCCGCTTGAGTTTGATTTGAGTGCTCTTGAGGATGAAGAGGACGAGTAAAAGTCAGCTTTTATCATAGGTCCGAAAAAACCAAAAAATAAAAACCGAGCGGTGAAGCCGCCGCTTCGGGTGTGAAAAAACAGTTTTCTCAACAACAAATATACCCGTCAAAACCTTGTTTTGCCTTGGTTTTGACGGGTTGTATTTTTATTGAGTTTTTTACGGCACCTTTTCATTTATCTTGGAAAAAAATAAAAACACCGTAATCAAGCCGTACGATCGTCTGCGTTACAGTGTTTATGAATATTTTTGCTTTTCACTTTTTGGATGTCTTTGCCTTCTGAGCTTTGGGAGCAGCTTTAGCGGTGCTTTTTTCGTCCGCTTTCTTCTCGGCTTTGACTTCGACCTTTACCTCCGGCTTTGTGCTCTTTGCAGCAGGCTTTGCTTCGCTTTTTGCAGTGGAAGCGGATTTTGTTTCTGTTTCTGCCTTTGCGGAGGTTTTCTTTTCAACCGCTTTTTTGGTTGAAGCTGCTGTTTTTGTCGCGGTAGTCTTTGTTTCGGGCTTATCGGCTGCTTTGTTTTTGTGATTGATAAGGAGCATGATCTCCTTGGCGATATCCTGATTTCCGTCAACAAAAAGTTTTCCGCCGTTTATAGCGTCAATGGGTTCAAGCTTTCCGGAAGCGATGTCGGTAATGGTTTTGCCGTCGGCGGTAAAAATTACATCTCTGTCCTGATAATCATAAGGCTCAACAGAAAGCACGCCGTTTTTGTACGCTGCGTAAAATATTCCCTCGCCATCGCCTGTGATGTTGAACTGAAATGCAAATTCGCGGGTAAAATTGCTGATTTTCGCCTTTTTAAAATTTTTCTGTACTTCGCTGAAAATCTTCTCGTAAGTCATGTTTTTTCCTCTTTTCATTTGTAATTGCTTTGAGCTTATCCGAAAACCGAGAAATTATACAAGCTGCGGTTTTTCGGGCGGCTGGATAATGGGAACAATTACGGAAAACAAAAAGCATGAAAGGCATTTCCCTTTTATCCGGTCGTTTGTTACAATACGGCTGAATGTAATTATTAACCGAAAACAGTATATCACAAAAATATTCCGTTTGCAAGGAAAAAAACAGCAAAACAGCGTGTTGATGCAATAAATGGTATGAGATGACAAAATTGCATAAAAAACAGTATAATATTTGTGCAAAACGCAGAAATTTAAAAAAATAGAAATTTGAGGTGTTTTTTAATGGCAATGTAACCCGTTTGTAACCCTTAAATAGTACAATAAGGCTACAAATCAAAGCACACGTGAAAATCACCGTAAGAACAGCGGGAAGGGGTCTGACGTTAATAGATGGCCTCCAATCGTTGAGTCGGGTTTTGTTCGGGCGTGTGCCGCAAAAATGTGCAGCGATCCGATTGGGATTAATGCTGTTGAGGCGGAGACGATGCACTATGTTTGAAAAGGGGAAATGATATGAACGGTTATGAAAAAATGAAGCGACTGCGGAGAACAAAGATAACCAAGGCTATCTCCGCCGTAACCGCGCTGTCTATGACGGTTACGGGTCTGATTGTAGCCGCAAACGCGAATTCGGCCGATCCCGACTACATAAGCAAGGCGTTGGGGGGGTTGACCGACTACGGTATAGTTGCAGATCAAATGACGACTGCATCACATTCAGAGGCGAGCTTTGCCGTAAACAACCTTAAGCTGAACGACTTCTTTGATACGGATAGGTTCATAAACACCAAGAGCCGCACGGTTACGTTTAATATAACCAGTGAAGAGACTTTTGAGGACGGAGAGACTAAAACTCATTACCTGGGTGTTTACTGCAATAACGGCGGTGTCGGCGAGCTTGTTGAAGTTGAATTTGCGGCAGGAGACGGGGCAACCGCAAGTTCTCAGTATATTGCGGTTGAGTTTGACACGGCCGGCACTAAAACCTTCAGTGTTACGATACCGGAACGATACAAATATGAGCCCTTGGTCGTTCACAAATTAGAGTTTGTTGTGGACGAAGAGGCCGGTGTGGGAAGATTTGAAATAGAAGACGCCGGAACAACTCTTCTGCCTTTTGCAGATAATGTAACGGAATCCTATGAGAAAAACACTCCCATTGTAATTGGCGAAACGCTTGAGGTATCAGGCGAAAAGTTCGGAACAAACAAAACCGTATATGTCGGTCCGGAAATTTATAAGTACCTTCGTGTTGAAGGCGACGGAAGAGTATTCTACGATCATAATCCGCTTTACGAGTGGAGACAGGGCGAGGATTACTGGGAAGCTGTTCCTGTTGTGGATGATGAAGGAAATCCTGTTTATGACACCAACAGCTCGGCACCTATCGCCAACAATACCAACAGGTTTGTTTTGAAGAACGATGCACCAAATGTCGTAAATGGACTGCTCAATCAAATGCAAACGGCTTCGGATACTTTAGCGCAGGTCAATGTAGACACCGATTTGAATAATTTACCGGAGACCGGCGTTATTTCACTGAACATTACCGGCAGCGTTTACAGCGGAAGCGATACATCCAGAAATGTTATAAACAAATGTTTTGCACATTTGAAGAGCCATCCCGATTGTTATCTGTTGGTCAATGTAACGCTTGAACAAGGTGACAATGTGTTCTGCTTTAATGATGGCGCCGAAGGTCGTATTCAAGACAATGATCTTGATACAGCTTCGAGAATAGTGTTCAACTTTATTGGCAAAAGCGCAGATGATAATCTTGTAATTTTGGATAATGCTTTTGCCGGAACTGCACTCGCTGCTAATGCAAGAGTATCGGTTGTATCAACATTCGCGGGAGCGATTTATGCTCCTCAGGTTACAATAAAAAGCGGCGAAGTTCATATGGCTACATACCGTGCATTTAGCCAGGAATACTGGGCAGAGTATTTTGATGAAACTGAGTTGACCACTGAGACAACCACAGAACCTGAAACAGAAACAACGACTTCCGAAGAAGAAACTACGACAACTCCCGAAACAACAACTTCTGAGGAAGCGACTACAACACCTCCCGAAACAACGACT
>JAAVIG010000040.1 GCA_014796735.1 Oscillospiraceae bacterium | reverse complement strand
TTTTATATCGGCTTCCGCTTGGAAAGATAAAGGATATATGTTCACCATAAAAAATCCTATCGCCGCACCGGCAGCGGCAAGCGTCGTTAAGGTAAGTCCGATAACCATACCTTTCCAAAAACTTGAAAGCCCTTTGAATTTAAGTTTCTTTTTGCCTTTCGGGTTTGGGCTTTTTTGATCAGCAACTTGTCTGTTCATGTCTTAGAACCTCTTTCTTGCTGTTATCAGATCCACTTGTTTTATCCGGTAACATCAATTCTTATGTCAACATAAAGATCGTTATTACATAACTCCGGCGCATCACCTATGAAGGCTTTAGCGGCTTCGTTATCACCTTGCAGCTGCCACATAAACCAAGCTGTAACATATCCGTCAACGGAATAGAGTATTTCTCCGTGATCAAGACCGTTTCTGCGCGCCATTACTTTTATCGGTGCTTGTTTTACAAGATCATACATCTCATTCAGCTTGTCGATTGGAATTATTGTCTGCGAATCAACTTTACCCGTTCCTGCCACCAACATAATGGGTATATTGACCTTGCTGATGTCGGAGTCCCATTCCAAGGATTTGGCAAGCTCTGTATTCGTAGGGCTTTCGGCAACAACTGTTTTATACAAACTGCTGTGTTTCGTATCGGTAACGGAATTGATCGCGCCAACTCCGCCTTGCGAATGTCCGACAGAGCCGATATTATCTATGTCTACCTTTTGGTAAAAAATACTTTCCCTATCATCATTGCATTTTAAAAGATAATTCAAGCTCATTTCAGCCGAAAAGCCGTTCCAAGAATACTCTTCCTCCGTTCCGACAATGATAAATCCCCAGCTCGCGAAATGCTCAAACATAGCCTTCGCCTTTGATGCCTTAACGCCTGTGCCATTGCTTACTATGATAACCGGGAACTTCTTGCTGCCGTTTAACAATTCCGCAGGATACCATATCTCGTATTTTTTGAAATTCTGCATTGCTCCGACTTCAAGATATTCAACATCGTATGTGCCGTTCTTTATGTATTCAGCTTCGATCTTGCCGCCGGTAACTACCGAATCGGTATACTGCGGCGGCACCATAGGTTTAATAGCCAAGTAAACAAGCAACAAAATAATAAGCGCTATTAAAATCAGAATAACAATTCCCGTAATTTTCAAAACCTTTTTCATACCTCTCTCCTATTGAAACCGCAACACTTACAGTTAATTATTGGTCTTATCGTTCAGAAAATTTATCAGTTTATCAAACGCCTCTTTCGCGATCGGATCAACTCGCTCGTTTGCCACAAAGCAGTGCGGCTTGACCTCGCCGTACTCCGCAAACGGATCAACAAGTATATTTTCCGCACCGAGCTTCTCCAACGCATTGTGCATTTCATTCATATCGTGCCTGTATTCACTTCCAAGCAGAAAAGAGGCAGGATATTCCGCTGTCAGACTTTCTATATTGTTATATCGCTTGATATCCTCTGCGGAAAGATAAATGCTGTTCTTCATATAGTTTCCCATGAGGATTTTGGTAGATAAAGAGAATGCCTTATAATCAAGGGGGGCGTCATCTACTACAACAGCCTTAACTTGATCTGACGTCAACGCAGATGCAATCCCCAAAAGCTTTGCGTATTCGGGATTGGTGATAATGCTGCCGAGCTGACTGGTCATGATAGCGCCGGCCGACGAACCCATAATCACAATGTTGTCTGTATTCAGATGATACTCGTCCTTGTGGGAAACTATGTACTCAAACGCGCGGTTCGCCTGAATAAGCGGCACGGGAAAGTGACAGTCCGGAACAAGTGCATAATCGACGTTCACGATATTGTAACCCGCCGCGCAGAGATCATCGAGCAATGCCGTTGAATCGCTCGCTGCCATAGGGTCTCCCATGTTCTTGCTGCCCGCAAAAAATCCGCCGCCATGAAAATAGAAGAGAGTAGGACGATCTGTTTCAAGGTTTTCATCGGGATAGATTATATCTAAAAAGCTGTTTGGATATTCGGTATCATAGCAAATCTCGCTGATTAGATACTGTCCGTTTTCTTTTTTGCCGTTGATTGGTTCATAAAAAGGCTCGTAGGAGTTGATGGGAGCATCTCCGTAGGACAGTTTTTGCAGCAATCCGACAAAAACCTGCGTATGGGCCGTAATATAGAAATACAATCCTATTACAAGAGCCAAGAGTACTCCAAGAACGATACCAATAACTTTAAGAGCCTTATGCTTTTTTGGCGTTTTTGTTTTTTCCATGAAAAATTCTCCTTTTTATTGAAATGACTGTTGTACAGCAACGCATATTTTCTGCTAAGCTTCTTTAGACTGTATATAATCGGTCATCTGCTCAAAACTGCCGCGCGGAAAAACCGAAATATCCTTGCGCTCCTTGTTGATAAGGCAGTCCGTGAGCAGAAACACCTTCATTCCTACGCTTTGCGCAATCATGTCCTCCGTCACGTCGTTCCCGACCATAATACATTCCTCAGGAGCTGCATTTAATCTTCGGGCAATCTCGCGGTAGTATTCGGGATTCGGCTTGCAAAATCCGATATTCTCGTATGAGGTATACAACTCAAACTCCTCCAGAGAAAATCCCGCCCAGCGTATGCGGCTTTCGGTCGCCTCACCGGGGAATATGGGGTTCGTTGCAAGCGCAATGCGGTATCCCGCCTCTTTAAGCTTCCGCACGGCAGCGGCGGCCTGCGGATTGCAGTCGCACAACGCTTTGGCGTTCTTAAACCCGTTTTTATAAAACTCGTCAAAAAGCGGCTTATCGGCAAGCGCCTTTTCTCCGTATATCTCGGAAAATGTTCTCCAAAACGCCGCCTCGTTGCTTTGTGTTCCGTCATTTTTCACCATTGCAGCCGTTCCTATCCATATTGCTTTGACCAAAGCCTTGGAATCATATCCGTGAGGAGCAAGGGCTTTGGCAAGCAGTTTGAAGTAGCCCTTTGTAAACTCATCGTTATCCATTGGAAGCAGCGTCCCGTCAAGATCAAACAGTATTGTTGTAATTTTCATCTTTATTTCCTTTACCGTAAATTGTGGGGCAGTATATTGACAAAAAAGTATTCTTTTGTTATACTGTTATTGGTTCTGCAACATAAAGTTATTTGTGCGACTTTAATCGCTTTAACATATATTAGCATTTTTATTTTATTAAATCAAGTACCGTAAAACCATTTGCGACTTTTTGGACAAAAAGTCGCTTCAACCACGAAAGGGCATATTATGGGAAATAACGCAAAAACAACTCAGTTTTTAAAGGAATGTATGGCAGACGCGCTGATAAATCTGATGTCCCGTAAATCCGTTTCCGACATCACTATTGATGAAATAGCCGTGTCCGCGGGAGTACACCGCTCCACATGGTTCAGAAACTTCACGTCCAAAAGCGAGGCTATAACTTTCAAGCTGACAACGCTTTGGTTCAAGTGGGCTGATAAGCATGATATCAAGATTCAAAACAGATATGATATTTCCAACGCTCGTGATTTTTTTCTTTTCAACTATGAAATGCGGGAAATTATCGTAATAATTTATAATGCCAAAATGCAGTCAGCGATATTCGACGCATTTTATACGGTAATGACCCCTCAATACGGAGCTAACGCGGAGGAATGCTACGGGGCGCGATTTTACTCATACGGGCTGTTCGGCTTGCTTGACGAATGGGTAAGGCGTGGATTTTGCGAAACACATGAAGAAATGGTCGAAATTTTCCATAAAATGATGGGTAAATAAAAAAGGAGAATTTGCAATGAAAAACACAGCGTTGATCTTAACAGGGGATTATTGGCACCCCACCGACACCATAATGCCTGTTATCGGGCATATGCTGCCTAATGAGAAATGGGACGTAGAAATGACAGAAGATCCTGCGGAATTTCTGAATAAACCGTTCTCTCCCGACTTGCTTGTAACATTTAAGGATCCGATTGAAAACGATCAGATTCCTACGCCGATATGGTGTGATGATAAGTGGAGCAACAAGCTGAAAAAAAGTATCAATGACAACGGAATGGGTTTTCTTGCCATTCACTGCGGACTTACCGATCTGCCGAATGAGCATATTATTACACAAGAAATATTGCGCGCCCGGTTTATCACTCATCCGCCGCAGTGTGAAGTAAAATTTGTTCCCGAAAAGGTTCATCCTATTACTGAAAATGTGGTGGAATTTACCTTTCCCGCCATTGACGAGCATTATATTATAGAAATGCTGCCCGATTTTCCGACAGAGATTTTGGGTTATACAATATCTCAGCACGGCAAGCAGCCCGCACTATGGGCACATGTGCTGGGAAAAGGAAAAATATGCGGAATTACTCCCGGACATTCCACAGAAAATCTTATTTGCGGCGAATATCTTAAAATATTGCAGAATGCCGCAGAATGGTGTGTACGCAAACAAGATGTTAAATAAAAAACTTCCACTTGAACAATATTATTCATATATTCGTAAGTAAAAATAACAATGTGTAATTTGCCGCATTAGGGCTTGTTTGAAAAATCGGAAGCACCGTCTTTTTGCCCCAAAACGGTCATCTTCTACGTCAAAAATCCTCGACAAACGTCAGTTTGCCTTGCGGTTTTTTCCTTGAAGCTAACCATTTTGGAGCAAAAATCCAGCACTTCCTCTATTTTCAAACAAGCCCTAACTTTTTTGTTTTATGCGGCTCAATTTTTGAATTAAAAAACTGAGTCCCGGAGGAAGGACTCAGTCTAACTTATGAAACCGTTTATCTGTATTCCATTTGATTTATACCTGCCACTACTGATATAAAACTATTTTTCTTCACCTTACCGGCTGTTTATCCGATCAAAGCTCTCAATAATTAAATCGCAAGCACCCATTAATCCAAATGAAGCACTGTTTATCATCAGGTCGTAATTTGCCCGTGCTCCCCATATCTGATCGGTAAAAGCATTATAGCGGCTGCCGCGTTTTTTATCCATTTGTCGGATCATTTTCTCCGCACCGTTTTCAGCTGCTCCATATTCGTTAACCGCACGGCGCACACGGTTTTCAATCGGCGCGTAAATAAAACAGCGGAGCAACTTTTCTTTATCTTTCAGAATGTAATCCGCACATCTGCCAACTATAACACAAGAACCCTTTGCAGCAGGGCTGACTATCGCCTCCTGCTGAGCAAGAAAAATTTGAGTATCCAACGGAAGCGTTTCCCTTGATTTTTCAAAACAGCCCGATCCGTAGGGCATGTTCATAACAAGACTGTATAAAAGGCTTCCGGTGATATTGTCTTCGGATTTTTGAATATATTCTGCCGACAAACCGGATATTTTCGCCGCATCATCAATGATCTGTCTATCGTAATATTCAATCCCAAGACGCCTTGCAACTTCCTTTCCGATTGTTCTTCCTCCGCTGCCAAGCTCACGACCGATTGTAATAATCTTATTCACAGTGCTGCTCTCCTCTCATGTTTTTTAATTCCAATCTTACAAACACAACTGCCAAAACAAAAGCCAATCCGTCTGCCAAAGGTCCTGCCCATAATACTCCTTCAACACCAAGTGTCCATGCAAATATCAGAATTGCGGGAATTAAAAAAATCACTTGTCTTGAGAGCGATAAAATTGCTGATTTTAGGGGCTTTCCCACCGATTGAATAAATACTCCCGCAACTGTTTGGAAGGATATAAGTATACAGAGCATAAGATAAATTCTGAATCCTTTTACTGCAAACGCAGTATAAAGCTCACTTTCATTGCCGAAAATTCCGGATATTTTCTCGGGGATAAGCTGAAATCCCAGAAAAGCGATTCCGCTGACTATTATTGCGCTGATTGACAGAATTTTAAGTGTTTTCTTTACTCTGTCATATTTTTTGGCACCGTAATTAAAGCTAATGATCGGTTGACCGCCAATCGCTATGCCCGCAATAATATTTACCAGAACCGAATTGACCTTCATAACGATTCCTATTGCGGTCATTGGTATATCTTCTCCGTAAACAGACTGCGCTCCGTATTTTACAAGCACATTGTTCATTACCGCAGTCAGAAGCACGATCTCCGCCTGAGTTATAAAGCTGGATGTTCCGATTGCGCATATTCTTCCGACCGTACGCCATTTTATGATAAAGCATTCCTTGTTTAAGTGAATGTTTTTCAATTTGAATACATATATAATCGAAATCACAAATGAAACGCCTTGACCGATAATGGTAGCCCATGCAGCTCCTTTTATTCCCATTTCAAGCCCGTACATAAACCAAGCGTCAAGTATGACGTTTATAACTGCTCCCGAAAACATTGAAATCATGGCCATTTTAGGATTTCCGTCAGCTCTGATAATTTGATTGAATCCGGAATAAATAATCACAAAAGGAAATCCCCCTATTATGATACGCCCATATTCAAGCGCATAGGAGAAATTTGCCGAAGTCGCTCCAAACAACCCCAAAAGCGGAGTCATAAATATTTCGCAAAGCACTGGCAGGATTACCGCAAGCAGAATCAACATAAGAACAGTGTTTCCTACGCCCTTGTCTGCGTCCTTCTGCCGCCCTCTGCCAAGACACAGATTCATGTACGCTGCACACCCGCAGCCCAGCAGCATGGCGAGTCCGTGAGCAATTACGGTTATGGGAAAAACAACATTTGTGGCACCATTTCCGAGGTATCCGACTTTATTGCCTATAAATATCTGATCTACAATATTGTATAATGCGGTAACTGTAAGGGAAATTACGCTTGGAACAGCGAATTTTGCCACAAGCTTTCCTATAGGTTTGACGGCAAGTTCGTTGCTGTCATGGTTTTTTTCTTTTTCTGACATAGTTGACCTCCATTGTTAATATGTCGCAAGCAACCTATATTTGTATTTATAAAGGGCAGCTAATACAGCTGACCCTGTTATAATTATGAAATATTCCCGATCATCGTCTTTATCACAGACGATAAGGCATCTTCCTGTTCGGGAGTAATATTTTTAAATAACTGCCTTTTAATCTTCTCGATTTTTTCATGAATACATTCCGAAAGACTGATTGCTTCTTCTGTCGGAACGATTTTTTTATATCTGCGATCCGAAGGCAGTGTTTCGGTAGTAATCATACCGCTTTCCTCCATTCGGCCTAAAATACTGCTTACTGTCGGATGTGTCAATCCGAGATTATATTCGATATCCTTCTGACATATATCCTTATTCATATTTTGCTTAAGATAGCCTATGACAGTAGCTTGTGTGTATGTCAAACCGATATCTGCCATTTCATTATTCAGAATACGCTCAATTGCGGTGTTAAGTATTTTGAATTGAAGCAGTTCCATTTTTAACCCCCATCAAATATATGTCGTTAGCGACCTATTGTATTATATCACCTTTTTTTTGATTTGTCAATAGCTATTTTAAAAAAGCTGCATTATGTGAATTTCAAGAAGCAATTCATCAAGGCTTTGTTTTTTCGCTTCTTTTAAAAAGATATTGCGGTGCTGATCATTTCTGAATTTCATGATAATCAAACTTTTTATCAGCATATATTTCCACCTCAATAAGCATATTCTGATATTGAATCGTTTATGAAAATGATGTATAATATATACGAAATAAGCTTGATGTTGCTCAGATAATTTTGTTCTCTAAGGGGGAAAAGAAATGCAAAAAAGCAAAAAAGCTATATCCATTCTTTTAGCATTATTGATCGCTATTGGCAATTCATTATCGGTGAATGCGGAAACACATTTCATCGAAGATGTTGGCAAATCATTTAAATCTGCTGCCAATAATAATCCAATATCATCGGAGTTTTTCTGTGCCGATCCGACGTCTGTTGAATATAACGGTAGATTGTACGTTTTTGGTACTAACGATCACCAGCAATATGAGGGGAGTAGTGCCGATAAGGACAATACATATGAGAAAATCAAATCGTTAGTCATTTTTTCTACAGATGATATGGTAAACTGGGTGTATCATGGAGAAATCAATGTTGGAGAAATCGCCCCGTGGATAATGAACTCATGGGCACCCTCCGTCACCTCAAGAGTTGAAGACGATGGACTCACCCATTTTTACCTGTATTTTTCAAACAACGGTACAGGCGTAGGTGTTATTACTGCGACAAATCCACTTGGACCATGGAGCGACCCGCTGGGAAAACCGCTTGTAAGCTATAATACTCCGGGTCTTTCCGATTGTCCAAACCCCTTTGATCCCGGTGTTGTTATTGATGAGAACGGAGTAGGTTGGTTATCGTTTGGCGGTGGAAAAGCAAAAGATGGCACAGATTATATGCCGGGATCATCAAGAATAGTTCAATTAGGTAGTGATATGGTTTCATTTGCAAGCGATTTTACAGAAATACCCGCACCTTATTTTTTTGAAGCAAGTGAATTGAATTATATCAACGGTACTTATGTTTATACATACTGTTCCGATTGGAACGATCATTCTGCAAAGTGGGATTATGACACAGAGGTTCCGTCAGCGTGCAGTATGGTATATATGACAACCAAAACTCCACTTGTTTCGGATAGTTGGGAGATGAAGGGCGAGTGCTTTAAAAATCCGGGGCTTTCCGGATTTGATTATTCAAACAACCACACGCATATGCATAAATATAAGGACACTTGGTATATGCTTTATCATACACTTTCATTAAAAAGATCTATGGGAATTAAAGGCGGATACAGAAGTCTTTGTGTTGATGAAATAAACGTGGATGAAAATACCGTAACAATACAAAAAAGCGGCGGAACTCCAACAGGAGTAATAATGTCCGTGTCAAGTGTTAATCCTTATTCGGTTCATCGCGGCTCTGAAATATGCGCTGAATCAGACATATCCTTCGATACATCAGATATGAGTACACCGCTTTTGACAAGTGACAAATCCGGCGCATGGACAAGCGTCAGAAATGTAGGATTTACCGAAACCCATCAAGGCACCGATAAGGACAGTACAGATGATACCAGAAACGATCTTGATTTTTCTGCTGAGGTAAAAGGTACAGGCAGAATAGAAGTTCGGTTGGATTCCGCGGAAGGAGATATTCTTACCTTTATTAATTTTAACTCCCCGGAAGATTTTACCACAATATGTAGTGAGAATGTTGCTGAAATAGGCGGTACACATGATTTGTTTTTTGTATGCTCCGACAAAGATATAACTATAAGGAATTGGCAATTCGGTGTAGGATTTTCCGAGGATAGCACCTTGACAGACAAAGATAATGCCAATAAAGAAAGTGATACCGAGCATGTTTTGTCAACAGAAAAGTCTAATCCTTTAACTGGCACATTAGTTCCAGTGTTGGTAGCACTTGCTATGATAGGTTCTGCAGCAGCTGTTGCGGTAATCAAAAGAAAAAAGAGATAACGCATATAAGGAATCCGCCGCATGATGCGGCGGATTCCTTGGTATACAACAATTTTTACTATATCTTAATGCTAATACTAATCCCTTTTAAAAATGTTGGATTAGTGTTTCGAGTGCAGCCCTTTTTAATATGGATTTTATCCATAGTTTAAAAAGGGCTTGGTATAATAATAAATACTTGCATTTTATAAAGCCTTGTGGTAAAATAAAAGTAGGTACCTTACGATAACTCGTGGGAGGAAAAGTAATGTTTGTTGGTGCAATCGGATACAATTACGTACATGATGATTCCTTTGTCATGGATTGTCCACATGGTACAGGATGCTGGCTTTTACTGCTTATGAAAGAAAAAACATTGGTTACAGTAAACGGAGACAAGCTTGTCGCTGACAAAAACTCCTTTTTGTTGTTATCCCCGGATACATCATTTGCATATCGGGCAAAGGAAAAGATATATATTGATGATTGGATATATTTGGGATGTGAAGCGGGTGATAAGGAGTATCTTTCGGAGCTTGATATTCCGACAGATAAAATCATATTTCTTGGAAATATAAACGAGCTTTCACAATTAATACGATTTATTGCATTTGAGCATTACTCTCCTGATGAGGAACGTGTCATAATTGAAAGACACCTTGTCGAGGTATTTATGTTGAAGCTCAGCAGATCAATCAAAAAAAGAAAACTGTACAGCCATGTTATTTCCGACAAAACAACCGAGCTTATGAAAATACGAAATATGATATTTGCTATACCCTCCGAGATCCCTGACGTTAACGGATTGGCAGGATTTATGGGAATGAGCTGTTCGGGATTTCAGCACCTTTACAAAAGGACTTTCGGGGTTACAGTCAAGGATGATATAATTGCAGGACGGATGGAACTTGCAAAGCAGCTGCTTCTCGCAACAAGCTTGGGTATAAAGGATATTGCTTTAAAGTGTGGCTATACCAACGAATACGGTTTTATGAAGCGATTCAAAATTTTCTATGGACAAACCCCTACTGAATTCAGAAACAGAATATAATATATTATTTTTGAAATAAGTTCGCATTACCAAATGCTTCGAATATGAATACAGTTTGTAGTTAAATCTCAATAAATAATGGTTATTAAAATAAGTATATCAACAACAAATGACCGCAGTAATTGAATCCGCGGTCATTTGTTTATTATTACTAAGACTTTATCAACCTTACCGCCATATATTCTCTGGCAGGAAGAGGTATTTTAAACGCTCCCTTGAATTCTCCCATATTTTCTACCGTCATATTCCAAGTATCAATGACATCAACGCTGTATGTGTGTTCATCGTCAAAGTGAAAAGTTTGAAAAGACGGGCGCATAATCCCAAAGTAAAAAAGGTGATAGCCTGTTTCTTCCGCATCGGATTCGTTTTCGGGAATCGCGCAAAGTTCGTCCCATGACATCGGTTTGTATCGAAGTCCGCCCGAAGGAGCTTCCTCTATTATTTTTTTCAGGAATACTATTCTTGACGGGCTTGCCTTTTCATCTCGACAACTTATTTTTCAGCAATCTTTTTTCTGATTAACAGGTCTTTTCCTTGTTTTTGGTGTACATTTTTTAGACATTGCTTCATCAAAATTATCCTCAAACTCAACAGGCACCACCATCTGCGGAAACTTCCTCAATATCTCCATCTCCAATTCTGCCCGATCCGCATACTGCACCTTGCGCTCGGACTTCTCAGATATCGAATAAACGTCCTCGAACTGTATTCCCCACTTAAAGAACAGCTTGAGCCGAGTTTTCATCGGGTGGCAGCCTGTTTTCATTACAATAAAATGACCTTTCGGCATAGACTTCAGCTCATCAACCGTCATAAGCGGTCGCTCGATCATCTGCAAGGAGCGGGAGTTACCGTCTTTTCCGATGGACCTTGACACAGATCCGCTGAGAACAGTCTGCTTGCCGAGGTTTTGGGACATTGCCTCGGCGGTCTTGGAGTTGGGCGCAAATGCTCCGAACAAGGTACACTGACAGTTGTCCACAATAATTTCCGCTCCCTCTTTGCCGTAGGTTTTCTCAAACTGCGCCAACGATTGGATTATAGCCACAATAGAAACCTTTCGAGAACGTGATGCAGAGAA
>JAAVIG010000039.1 GCA_014796735.1 Oscillospiraceae bacterium | reverse complement strand
GCCGATAAAAAATTCGGCAAACGGAGCATGCCCCCGTTTGCCGAACAGTTATTTTAAAAAAGAATAAATCCGATGTCCGTTAAGTAACAATAAAAGTCAAAAAGCCTTATTCCTCAACCGCCCTTTTCAATTCTTCAACCTTATTCTTTTCCTCCCACTTAACGCCAAGATCCTCACGGCCCATATGTCCGTAAGCGGAAAGCGCGGCGTACTGAGGCTTCCTTAATTCCAACGCCTCGATTATAGCGGCGGGTCTCAGATCAAATACCTTTTCTACCGCCTTTTCGATCTTATCGTCGCTGTACTTGCCTGTTCCGAAGGTATCAACCATAATCGACACAGGCTTAGCAACACCGATAGCGTAAGCGAGCTGAACCTCGCAGCGCTTAGCCAGTCCCGCCGCAACGATATTCTTGGCAACATGCCGTGCCGCATAAGCAGCCGAACGGTCAACCTTTGTGGGGTCCTTGCCCGAAAAAGCTCCGCCGCCGTGCCTTGCATAGCCGCCGTAGGTATCTACGATGATCTTTCTTCCGGTAAGACCGCTGTCGCCCTGAGGCCCGCCTATTACAAAGCGTCCCGTGGGGTTAACGTAAATTTTGGTCTCGTTATCCAGAAGCTCCGCGGGAATAGTGGGCTTGATGACCTTTTCTATAACGTCCGATTTGATCTGAAGCAGGGTAGCGCTTTCCTTATGCTGAGTGGAAATAACTACGGTATCAACACGAACGGGCTTATCGTCCTCGTATTCAACAGTCACCTGTGATTTCCCGTCGGGAAGAATATAAGGTATCTCGCCGCTTTTTCTGCACTCGGTAAGTCTTTTTGCAAGCTTGTGAGCAAGCGAAATAGGCAAAGGCATAAGCTCGGGAGTCTCGTCGCAGGCATATCCGAACATCATGCCCTGATCGCCCGCGCCCGTATCCAGCTTGTTTTCCTCTCTGCCCTCCAAAGCGTTGTCAACGCCCATGGCAATATCCGCCGACTGCTCGTCGATCGAGGTGAGCACCGCGCAGGTGTTGCAGTCGAAGCCGTATGTAGCGTTGTCGTAGCCGATCTCCTTAACAGCGGTTCTTACTGTCTTGGGAATGTCAACATAACCGCCTGTGGTGATCTCACCCATTACCATTACCATACCCGTGGTGGTGCAGGTCTCGCAGGCCACTCTGCTCATGGGGTCCTGCGCCAGAAGCGCGTCAAGAATACTGTCGCTTATTCTGTCGCAGATTTTGTCGGGATGACCCTCGGTTACGCTTTCGGAGGTAAATAAACGTCTTGCCATTATAACATTGTCCTTTCCTTTCGGCGGAACTTATCTGCCGACCCGTTTTTGCCGAATGTCTGCCGCCGAAAATAAAATTTATTCAACAAAAAACGCCCCTTGTCGGGGCGTTGACATATTCAGCACCCCTCATCTTCCGCCGATGCTTTCACGGCGCAGGAAGTAGCACCTTTTCCGTAAAACGGACGGTTGCTGCAGCGTCAAAGGGCCTGTCCCTCAGCTGCTCTTGATAAGGCTGTTAACTTGTTGTAGTTTTATTGTAGCATACGATAGGGGAATTGTCAATAGGTTTTTAAGGTTTTTTCGGAGGCGTCCGTGTCCGTTGACACACAGTATGTCAGTATGATATAATAATAAAGTAAAATAAAAGCCGAAACGGTGGGAAGTGCCATGCTTTTTATCGGCAGGATCGATATAAAAAAATTTAAAGCGGTTTCAGATGATATTATTACAGATGAGGTAATAATAACAGATGAACGCATTCAACATATAAAGGAACGTCACCCCAATGATTTTGAGCGGTATTGTCAGTATATGCGGGAGATCGTTGAAAAACCCGATTATATTTTATCGGCCAATAAGCCCAATTCCGCGGTTTTACTGAAAAGCATTGAAGAAAACGGTAAAAAATATAAATTGATCCTGCGGCTTAAAACCGCAAACGATTCCGATAACTATAAAAATTCCGTAATCACCTTTCAAAAGGTTGAGAACAAGAGATACACTCGTTACACAAGATCCGAAAAAATACTTTACAAATCGGAATAAATGTGATATAATCGGTATAGGATAAAACAGGTTATTTGAGGTGGAAGATTTCGTGGCCGTCCACACGCCGACGGTTTGACAGGGCGTAAGCCCGAGAGATGCAGGAGAACGCCACGCCTGCCAAATAACCTAATATCGGGAAAACCGCTTTGAGAGATCAAAGCGGTTTTCTAATAATCAAAAAATTACTTCCAATACTTCCTATCCAACGTCCTATACTGCACCGCCCTGCTTATATGCTTTTTCCCTATCGCCTCGCTCCCGTCAAGATCAGCGGCGGTTCTCGCCACCTTTAAAATCCTGTCATAAGCTCTTGCGGAAAGTCCCAGATTATCGAAAACTCCCCTTAAGAATTTCTCCGCCTGCTCGTCCAGCGGGCAGAACTCGGTAAGCTTAGAGGGCGGTATCTCGCTGTTGAAAAGAATATCCGTTCCCTTAAACCGCTCTCTTTGTATCTCCCTCGCTTTTTCTATTTTTTCTCTTATTTCCGCGGAGCTTAAAGCGCCGGTTTTTTCTCTAAGCTGACTGTAATTAACCGCGCTGACCTCGATCTGTATATCTATTCTGTCCAGCACAGGCCGGCTGATCTTGCCGAGATACTTTGAGATCGCGCCCTCGGTACAGGTGCAGGCGTTCTGACTTCCGAAATTTCCGCAGGGGCAGGGGTTCATTGCCGCCACCAACATTGTTTTGCAAGGATAAGCGGTTTTACCCGAAGCCCTTGTTATAACAACGCTCCTGTCCTCCAAGGGCTGACGGAGAGTTTCCAGCACGTCCCGCCGAAACTCGGGCAGCTCGTCAAGAAACATCACCCCGTTATTGGCAAGGCTTATCTCTCCCGGAGACGGGATCCTGCCCCCTCCCACTATCCCGACGCCGCTGGCAGTATGTGATACGGGACGAAACGGACGGCGGGTGATAAAGGGCGATCCGCTGTCCAAAAGCCCCGCCACCGAATAGATCGAGGTGGTCTCTATGCTTTCCTCAAAGGTCATGGCGGGCAGTACTCCCGCGATCCTTTTTGCTATCATGCTTTTTCCCGAGCCGGGAGGGCCTATCATTAACATGTTGTGAAATCCCGCCGCCGCGGTCTGAACGGCGGCTTTTATATTTTCCTGTCCCTTTACATCCGAAAAATCCGCCGCGTCAAAGTAATCCTCCGCCTTGGGAATATACGGCTCCGCGGGCGTCAATTCCGTTTTCCCCGCCAAAAATCCCGCCAGCTCGCTTATATTCTTTATCCCGTAAATTTCTATGCCTCTTACAAGCGCGGCTTCCCTTACGTTTATATAGGGCAGAAAAATCCTCTTATACCCTTTTTCCTTTGCGGCGGCGGTCATGGGAAGCACCCCCGTAGTGCCCGCTGTATCTCCCGACAGCGACAGCTCGCCTATAAACACGTCCGTTTCCTTGGGCGGCGGAACATCTCCCAACGCGGTAAGCACGCTTACAAGTATGGGAAGATCGTAGGAGGAGCCGCTTTTCTTAACATCGGCGGGGTACAGGTTCACCACCGCCCGCAGCTTGTCCGAGGAAAAGCCTGAGTTTTCCATTGCCGCAAGCACCCTCTGACGGCTTTCCTGTATGGAAGCGTCCCCGAGTCCCGTTATTCTGAAATCGGGAGTACCCTTTTCGGTGCTGCTTTCCACCGTTACCGAAAAGGCGCTTAACCCCGTAAGCCCGAAGGTGTTTACTTTAGCGAACATTTATATACAACCGTTCCTTTCGTTTAAAGAAAAAGCGGAACAAAGAATTTTTTGTCCGCTTTTTATAAGTACATCATATCAAGCTTGTAAAAAAATTTTATCAGTAATTGAACACGCTGCCTCCTATAAACTCGCGCACTATCGAGCTGTCGGGCACTATCGAGGCGGGCAGCGGCACAACGTTTTCCAAGAATACCAACAGCTCCTTGACCGTTTTGTACAGCTCAAAATCGGGTGACACCTCCTGCAGGTTCGGGATAAGGCGATTGCAATAAACCGCCGCTTCAAATGACATAAATGTATCTATATTTATGGACGCGTTATCCTTGTGGGGCATTATATAGAGCGCTTCTCCCCGCTGTACCGATTTGAACGCCCTGATAATATCCTCCGTTTTGCGCCCTCTGAAAAGTCTGTCTCTCATAAGTCTGCGCATAAGCCTTATCATACTGGGGTGCAGAAGCTGCTTTTCGTGGGAAAGCCTTGTTCTTACGCTGACATAGATGCCCTGCGCGTGCTGTCTTATATCTCCAACCACCTCGGGATTCAGCACATGTATTCCCTCTAAGATTATAAGCTCGTTTTCCTGACGGCACAGCAGCTCGCCCTGTCCTCTTGTCTGATCGGCAAAATTGAACACGGGAAGCTGAGTGGGCAGACACTCCCAAAATCTTTGCAAATGCTCCTTTAACAAGGGAATATCCACACGGGAGGGAGCTTCAAGGTCTATCTTGCTTAATTCCTCGCCGCTTAAGCCGTTCAAGGGGTGAAAATAGTTATCCATAGAAATGACGTGGGCGTTGTGACCGTTATTTTGCAACAGTGCCTTAAGGCGCATGGCGGTGGTGGTCTTCGCGCTTCCCGAAGGACCGGAAAGCAATACTATCGGCTTCTGCGCGCTGTTTTCGGCTATCGTGTCCGCTGCCGCTTCAAGCTGGCGGTGATAAAGTTCCTCAGCTTCCGCGACCACCTTTTCGCTGTCCGAGTTTAAAGCTCTATTTAAATCACTGATAGGAAGTATATTCATTTGTATTTTTCCTTTCGGTTTATTGCGCTTGTAATGTTTAGATTATCAGCTCCTCCAGAACCTGCGGCAGCTCTTCAAGGCTGTCGCATTTTCTGTACAAAAGCTTTTTAAGTTCTTCATCGGGCTGTGAAAGATCGGGTATCATTATCGGCTTCATTCCCGCACGGTAAGCGGAGGTGATCCCGTTGGGCGAATCCTCCACCGCCACACACTCACTTGGGTCTAATCCGAGCTTTTCCGCCGCGAAAAGATAAATATCGGGAGCGGGCTTTCCGTGCTCTACCATAGGGCCGCAGCAGACGGTATCGAACTTATCCATAAGGCCGACCGTTTTAAGATACTTGGCGGCTCTTTCCATATCCGTGGCGGTAGCTACCGCCTTATGAAGCCCTAACCTTTCGATATGATCGAGGGCAGTGTCTATGCCTTTTTTCTTTTTCAGTCCGTTTTGCTCTATATCCTGCTCCATAAGCTGCTTGCGGCGGTTACGAACGGTATTGTAATCAAAGTCCTCGCCGAAATATTTTTTCAGCAGCGGGGAAGCGTATTCCCCCGCAAGGCTTCTCAGCTCCAAAGCGTGCTTGTATTCCATAGGAAAGCCGAACTCGTTGGCTGCACGGCACCAATATTTGGCAAGAAGCGTTTCGGTGTCCAGAATGATCCCGTCCATATCGAATATCACTGCTTTTATTTTCATGGCGGCTTCCCCTTTTGTCTTTTCTTTATTATTGTAGCACAGAATTTGGTTTTTATCAAGAGCCGATTTTGTATTTTGCTCCAACACCTGATGCAGGAAAGCTATCGTAAAGAGAACAATTCCAAGGATAATTCGGCAAAGTCAGATCGGAAAAGCAAGCGCAATCATACATCGCACATACGATGAAATCGGCCGATCGGGGAGAACTCCCAAAAAGCTTTGTTTTCTCTTAAGGGAGTCTCTGAAAACCTTTGCTCACAGGGAGTTTTTAGAGGTTGCCTTAAGCTTGAATCTATCTATCATATCGTTCATGACCTGCGACTGTCCCGAAAGCTCCTCGGCCGTAGCCGCATTTTCCTCTGATGTAGCCGAAGTAGTCTGAACCACAGTGGAAATCTGATCAACGCCTAGAGTTACCTGTTCGATAGCTTCCGACTGATGCTCTGTAGCGTCCGAGATCTGTCCAAGCATATTCACGATATTTTCAACGCTGTCCACGGTTCTGACCAAAGCCTCCGCGGTCTCGTCAACCAGCGCCATACCTCTTTTTACCGCCTCTCTCGAACCCACAATAAGCGCGGCGGTATTTTTTGAAGCCTCTGAAGATTTTGAGGCAAGGCTGCGCACCTCGGAAGCAACAACTGCAAAGCCCTTACCCGCCTGACCCGCTCTTGCCGCTTCAACGGCGGCGTTAAGCGCGAGAATATTGGTCTGGAACGCTATGTCCTCAATTGTGCTGATGATCGCGCTGATTTTATCCGATGTGTCGTTTATGTCTTGGATAGCCTTAACAAGCTCCTGCATCTTACGGTTGCTTTCTTCCGTATCAGTTCCCGCCTTATGCGCGTTTTCGTTGGCGGTCT
>JAAVIG010000038.1 GCA_014796735.1 Oscillospiraceae bacterium | reverse complement strand
TTAAACTGACGTAATACCCACAGTTTAAAAAGGGATTGCACCCGAAACACTAATCCCACAGTTTAAAAGGGATTAGTATTAGACATTATAATAAAGTTTCCTTCTTTAATCTGTCTAAGTTTTTTAAAATAAAAGCCGCACTTGCCCCAAAGAGCAAACGCGGCTTTTCTTAAAGCTTTAAGTCAATTAACTGATTCAACGATTATTCAGCGGGCTTGTAGTAATCAACAAGACCAACCAAATCATCATAACGCTTCTTGGAGTTCTCAACAGCCTTGTTGAAGAGAACCTCAGCCTTAGCGGGATTCTGACGAGCGAGGGAGTTGTAACGAACTTCTCTCATCATGAATGCCTTGTAATCTCCTGTGGGAGCCTTGCAATCCAAGCTGAAAGGATTCTTGCCTTCCGCAGCCAAAGCGGGATTGAATCTGAAGATATTCCAGTAGCCTGCTTCAACAGCTTCCTTTTCAACCTGCTGAGCTATTGCCAGACCGCCCTTGATACCGTGGTTGATACAAGGAGCATAGCAGATGATGAGGGAAGGACCGTCATAAGCTTCCGCTTCGAGAATTGCCTTTAAGCACTGGTTCTTATCCGCGCCCATAGATACCTGAGCAACGTATACATAACCGTACTTCATAGCGATTCCCGCGAGGTCTTTATTCTTAATATCCTTACCGCCGGCAGCAAACTGTGCGATAGCGCCGATAGGTGTAGCCTTGGAAGCCTGACCGCCTGTGTTGGAGTAAACTTCGGTATCGAATACCATGATGTTGATATTCTTTCCGCTTGCGAGAACGTGGTCAACACCGCCGTAACCGATGTCGTATGCCCAGCCGTCGCCGCCAAATATCCAGTTGGACTTCTTGGAGAGGTAATCCTTAAGCTTAAGAACCTCAGCTCTGTCCTCATTGCCGCAATCGCAAGCTTCAAGAGCCGCAATCAATTCTTTGGTAGCCTTTGCGTTGGCGGAACCGTCATTAGCGGTCTCAAAGTACTTGGCGATCTTTTCCTTAACCTCGGGCTTTTCAGCCTTTTCGTCAAGTGCCTTCAAATGAGCCTGTGCTCTTGCTCTCAAAGTATCCTGAGCAAGGAACATACCGAAGCCGAATTCCGCGTTGTCCTCAAACAGGGAGTTGCCCCAAGCGGGACCCTTGCCCTCTGCGTTAACGGTGTAGGGAGTTGAAGGTGCGGAGCCGCCCCAGATAGAAGAACAGCCTGTTGCGTTTGCAATATACATTCTGTCGCCGAAGAGCTGAGTAACAAGCTTAGCGTAAGGAGTTTCGCCGCAGCCTGCGCATGCGCCGGAGAACTCAAGGAGAGGCTGCTTGAACTGGCTGCCCTTAACAGTGTTTTCTTTGAACTTTTCAAGAACCTCGGGCTTGGACTGGAGCTTGTGAGCGTAGTCAAAGCCTTCCTGCTCCTGCATCTGGCTGTCAAGAGGCTTCATTGCGAGAGCCTTGGTCTTGGCGGGACATGTGTTTACACACGCGCCGCAGCCTGTACAGTCAAGTACGGAAACAGCCATTGTGTACTTGTAGCCTGCCATGCCTGTAGCGTCCTTGGTCTTCATGGAAGCGGGAGCCTTGGAAGCTTCCTCCTCGGTCATGATAACGGGACGGATAACAGCATGAGGACAAACAACGGAGCACTGGTTACACTGGATACAGTTCTCGGGAATCCATTCGGGAACGTCAACCGCGATACCGCGCTTCTCAAATGCAGCGGAGCCCTGAGGGAATGTGCCGTCGGGCATTGAGGTGAATGTGGATACGGGAAGCTCGTCGCCGCGCTGCGCGTTGCAGGGAGTCTGAATGTTGTTGATGAAGTTTTCAAGGTCTTTTCTCTCGCTTACTGCCTTAACCTCGGGGAGACCGCCCTCGCAGTTTGCCCAAGCGGCGGGAACGTCAACCTTGACTACCTCGCCCGCGCCTCTTTCGATAGCGGCGTAGTTCATGTTTACAATGTCGTCGCCCTTCTTTGCGAATGACTTGTAAGCAGCCTTCTTCATGTAGTCAATAGCCTCTTCGCCGGGAATAATGTTGGCAATGGAGAAGAACGCGGACTGGAGTACGGTATTGGTCTTGTTGCCCAGACCGATCTCCTTGGCTACCTTGATAGCGTTGATAATATAGAAATTGATATTGTTCTTGGCAATGTAAGCCTTTACGGGAGCGGGGAGCTTTTCGTCAAGCTCGTCAACCGTCCACTGGCAGTTCAGAAGGAAGCTGCCGCCGGGGATAACGTCCTGAACCATATTGTACTTGTCAATATAGCTGGGGTTATGGCAGGCAACAAAGTTTGCCTTGTTTACAAAGTATGTGGACTTGATGGGGCTCTTACCGAAGCGCAGGTGGGAAATGGTTACGCCGCCCGACTTCTTGGAGTCGTAAGCAAAGTAAGCCTGTGCGTACATGTCGGTGTGGTCGCCGATGATCTTAATGGAGTTCTTGTTTGCGCCAACGGTACCGTCGGAGCCGAGACCCCAGAACTTACAGCAGGTAGTGCCTTCGGGTGTGGTGTTGGGATTCTCGGTAATAGGCAGGGACAGATTGGTAACATCGTCCTCGATACCGATAGTGAACTGAGGCTTGCTCTCGTTGTTGTAAACTGCGATGATCTGTGCAGGGTTGCAGTCCTTGGAGCCGAGACCGTAACGTCCGCTGTATACGGGAACGTCCGCAAACTTGTTGGCTTTCTTAAGAGCGGCAACAACGTCAAGGTAAAGAGGCTCGCCCAAAGAGCCAGGTTCCTTTGTTCTGTCAAGAACGGTGATCTTCTTGACGGTGGAGGGAATGGCGTCAACAAATGCGTCAATGCTGAAAGGACGGTAAAGTCTAACCTTGACCAAACCAACCTTCTTGCCCTGTGCAAGCAGATAGTCGATTGTTTCTTCGATAGTATCACATACGGAGCCCATAGCAACGATAACCTGCTCCGCATCGGGTGCGCCGTAGTAGTTAAAGAGCTTGTAATCCGTTCCGATCTCCTTGTTGACCTTGTCCATATACTCGGTAACGATAGCGGGAAGCTCGTTGTAGTATTTGTTGGAGGCTTCCTTAGCCTGGAAGAAGATGTCGGGGTTCTGAGCGGTACCGCGGAGGGTAGGATGCTCGGGGTTAAGAGCGCGCTTGCGGAAATCTTCCAAAGCGTCCTGATCGATCATGCCCTTAAGGGTATCATAATCCCAAACCTCAATCTTCTGGATCTCATGAGAGGTTCTGAAGCCGTCAAAGAAGTGCAGGAAGGGAACCTTGCCCTTGATAGTGGAAAGGTGAGCAACAGCGCCCAAGTCCATAACCTCCTGAGGGTTAGTGGAGCAGAGCATAGCGTAACCTGTCTGACGGCAGGCGTAAACGTCGCTGTGGTCGCCGAAAATAGAAAGCGCGTGAGTAGCGAGAGCGCGCGCCGATACGTGAATAACGCTGGGCAGCAGCTCGCCTGCGATCTTGTACATATTGGGGATCATCAGGAGCAAGCCCTGTGATGCGGTATAGGTGGTTGTAAGAGCACCTGCTGTCAGCGAACCGTGAACGGCACCTGCCGCGCCCGCCTCGGACTGCATTTCAACAACCTTAACTTCTGTTCCGAAAACATTCTTTCTTCCCGCAGTAGCCCAAGCATCGGTAACTTCAGCCATTACGGAAGAGGGGGTGATGGGGTAAATAGCGGCAACCTCGGTAAACGCGTAGGAAACGTGACCGGCAGCGTTGTTACCATCCATCGTAAGCTTTTGTCTTGCCATTTGGAATAATCCTCCTTCTTTTTTGCATAAATTTTATAATTTTAGTGTAAATTATTTACGGAGTATAAAAGCTCCTATTTATGCTATCTTAAAAATTATAACACAATTAGTCCGATTTGTAAACACCCTATGTTACATTTTTAGGAAGATTTTTTTAAAAAAATGGAAAAAAATTTTTTGTTCAAATGTACAATGCTGATTTTTGATTTTATTTCGGTAATACCGCTTTCATACAATTGCCGCGCCTTTTTCTCTTTTCACGCTTCTGCCGAAATCCGCCTTTTCCACCTCTGCCGACAAAATTAGCATAGCGGGGAGATTGGGCATTGCCATTAAGCCGTTGAGCAAGTCGGAAAGCTGCCACACAAGCTCTATTTTTACCGTTGCTCCTACCATAGTTGCCAGAGCAAAGGCTATCAGATACAAATACCGCCCTTTTTTCCCTCCCGTAAGATATTCGAGAGAGGAGCTGCCATATACCGACCAGCCCGCCGCGGTGGTTACAGCAAAAACGGTTATGGATATGGCTACAAAGCCCGCCGAAAAATCTCCGAAAACATCGTTAAAAGCGTATACCGCGTTGGAAATACCGTCTGCGGCAACTTTCTCGCCGCCCGTTACCAAAAGGGTAAGAGCGGTCAGGGTACACATTACAATAGTATCGAAAAACACTTGCAGCATTGCCCACATGCCCTGCTTGTGAGGATCGCCGCACTGTGTTGCACTGTTCAGCATTACGCTGCTTCCCAGTCCCGCTTCATTGGAAAATATCCCCCGCCTGAAGCCCCAGCTCATGCCCTTCATCATAACAGAGCCTAAAATACCTCCGCTTACCGCCGATATATCAAAGGCTTCCGAAATAATCCTTATAAATACACCGGGCAGCTCGCCGATATTTAAAACAATAACCGCCATACAGCCCAAAATATATACCGCCGAAATTATCGGGATAACCTTTTCCGTTACCCTGCCGAACAGCTTAATGCCGCCGAAGATAAGCCACGCGAGCAAAAGTGTAGCCGCAATGCCTATGATCCATGTGGGTGTTCCGAAAGCACCGTTCAACGCTCCCGACATGGCGTTTATCTGGGTCATATTGCCTATGCCTATGCTTGCCGCAACGCAGAGCAGTGCGTAGAGCTTGCCTGCGGCGGGAGTTCCGAAAGCGGCGGTTATATAGTGAAACGCGCCTCCGAAATAGCTTCCGTCATCTCTTTTTACACGGTATTTCATTCCCAAAACGTTTTCGCCGTAGCAGGTGGCCATTCCGAGAAAGGCGGAAACAAGCATCCAGAAAACCGCGCCCGCTCCTCCGATAGCCACCGCCGAGCCCACAGCAACTATATTTCCCGTTCCCAGCGTGGTGGCAAGAGCGGAGGTTAAGGTTTGTATGGGCGAAAGATTTTTTTCATCTCCTTTTTCCTTTGTTTTGCAGAAAAGAGTTTGGGAAAATACGCCGCCTAACTTTGTAAACTGTGAAAATCCGATCTTACAGGTAAAAATAACGCCTGTAAGCAGATAAATAACAAGCATAGGCGCGCCCCAGATTACATTATCGTTGATCCATTGCAGCATGTCGGCAACCATTCCTTTTTTATAATATGAGGGCAGAAATCTTATCCTCTGCTTGTCATTTTATGCCGACTTCCGTGTAAAAATGAACAAGCCGTTAAAAAACATATGATTTGCCTGCTTTGACTGCTGCAAACGTTCGCGCAAAAAACAAAAACAGCGGCAACCGAACACCGCTGTTTATAAAACATATTTTTATATCTTTTTTATTTCAACACGCTTTCATAAAATGAGAGAACGTCCTCAACAAATTCATCATCAAGCTCACTGCACTGTTTTTTGTCAACAGCCGAGAAAAACTCTGCCTCTTTTTCTTCCGGTATATTTCCGCCGTACTGCTCATCAAGCTTGTCGTATTCTTTGTCAATCTCCTCCCAATACTCAATGGCTGCCAATGATCTGAAAAGGGTGCTGTGTCCGTTTTGTTTTTCCTTATCGCATATCTTAAACTGAACATTCGGATTGGTAATTTCATCTCGGTAGTTTATTATTCCTGATTCGTAATAACCTACCGTATTGTCCTCGTTGCCGTGAATGATCAGAACAGGCGTCTGAACGCGGTTTAAACCGTCCACCGCAGTCACGTCAAGGGCGCTGCCGAAAAGTATTTTTTGATAAAGCCATATGTATGGATATTCAACATATGTAAAGCCGCCGATCATTCCTCTTGCCCATTCGATAATCATTTGGAAGGGCTTGTTAAAGCCCGCAACGCTGACGGAAGCGGTGATATTGTGGTCGTAGTTGAATATAGCGGTAACGGCGTAGCCGCCCCAGCTGTGACCGTACAAAAGCACGGGAAGTTCGTTAAAGCGCGATTCCTGCTCTATGTAAGTCAATGCCGCGTCCAGATCTATCACCGATTGGGGCAAGCCTATGCAGTTGGCTCCCTCGCTTTTGTAACAGCCCGTATTGTCGTAGCCGAAAACCTGATAGCCGTTTTCCACAAAACAAAGCGTTTCCGCAAGGTAGTTTTCAGCGCCGCCGCCCAAGCCGTGACATATCACCACAAGTCCTTTGGTATTGTCCGCTCCGTATAGGTAGCCTTGCAGTGTGTTTTCTCCCGATTTAAAGGAAAGAAGCTCTCTATCGTATTCGTCTTCAATGTCGCTGTAACGAAGATAACCGGTAAGGTTCGTGAGCACTGTTCTGCTGAAAACATCGTCAAAATTTGCTTTCACAAATACATATGAAACAACGGAAAAAACAACAAGGATAATAAGCAAGATCAATAAAGCTTTTTTTAAGATTTTTTTATTTTTTGTTTTTGTCATAATTTTAATCTCTCCTTTTAGGGCATGTTCTCATACTTTTTTGTAGGTCAGAACCAAAAATTCCGTTTCGGTGACAAGCTCGGTCAGCTTATCCAGCTTGCTTTGGTCGGCGGCGGAGGTTTTGTAATAATAGGGCGTCATCATAAAAAGATTTTTAATATCCTCGGTGCCGCGAACCGTAATTTCTTTTTTCACTTCGGCGCCGTTTATAAGCTCAAAGCCTTTAAGCTGCGTGCTTTCGGGCTTGTTGCGGTATGGTGTGTCATACACCGCTTTTTTTAAGCCAAAAAGGTGATTTTCCAAGGGAATCACGGTGACGAAGAAACCGCCGATTTTCAGCACTCGGTAAAATTCCTCCGAGGCAAGAGGAGCGAACAAAGAGGTTATTATATCAAAGCTGCTGTCGTTAAAAGGCAGGCGGTATGCACTGGCAGCGGCAAAGTGTACATTCGGACAGGCTTTTGAGGCAAGCTTCAGCGCTTCCTTAGACACGTCTATCCCGTACATTTCACTGCCGCCCTTTTCTTTAAAAGCAGCGTAAAATCCGCTTGTATAGTACCCCTCGCCGCAGCCCGAATCAAGAAAAGCTCCGTCGGATTCGGTTATTTTAAGCACCTCATTTGTAACAGCATCTTTTAAGTGGCTGTAATAGCCCTTTGACAGGAAATCGCGGCGCGCTCTTACCATGAGCTTGTCGTCTCCGTGACCCTTTTTTCCGCCTTTTGTGATCAGGTTGACGTAACCGCTTCCCGATATGTCAAAACAGTGATTTTTAAGACATTTAAAAGAGTTGCCGTCTTTGATAAGAGGATTTCCGCAGAGAGGGCATATTAATTCGTTTGACATTGAAAAATTTCCTTTAAAATAATAGCTGACTTGCAGCTTTTTATTATACATCAACATGAATTTTTTGTCAACTTTTGCGTAAATTTTTACCCGTAAAAGTTGACAAAATTTCTATATAGTGGTATTATATACAATATATTGGAGTATAAAATGGTGATTATATGTATAAATATGTGATCTTTGATCTGGATGGCACCTTGCTGAACACGCTGGAGGATCTGGCGGACGCGGGGAACTATGCGTTAAACGCTGTGGGACTGCCCGCTCATGAGACGGAAAAATACAAATACTTTGTGGGAAACGGGATCCCCGTTCTGATAAAAAGAATCTGCCCTGCGGACAGCGATGATCGGACGCGGGACAGAGTTCATAAATATTTTTCGGAATATTACGGCGTTCATTGCCTTGATAAGACCAAGCCATATGACGGAATAACGGATATGCTTTCGCAGCTTAAGAAAACGGGGATAGGAACGGGCGTTGCAACAAATAAGGATCATTTTTTTTCGGTAAAGCTGATAAAGGATTTTTTCGGCGATAACATTGAAGTCGTCTGCGGAAGAAAGGACGGGTTTCCGAAAAAGCCCGATCCTTATTCGGTGAACTATATTACAGAGAAATTCGGCGCTGACAAAAAGGACGTGCTTTATGTCGGGGACAGTAACGTGGATATGGAAACCGCGGCAAATGCGGGCTTGGATTCCTGCGGGGTTTTGTGGGGCTTTCGTACGGAAAAGGAGCTTGCGGAGAGCGGCGCAAAGTATATTGCAGCCGATGCAAAGGATTTGATCGATATTATAAAGGGTATAAAAAAATGTTCTTATAAGAATAAGTTCTAATAGAAAGGTTTTATTTTTTAGTATGAAAAAATACAGTTCGCCCATATTTGCGATAATTTTTATAGTGGCTGCGGCGGCTTTTGGCTTTATCTGCTGTTATAATATTTACTTTTCGGCTCAAAGCACCGAAAGCACTCCCCAGCTGAATGTTTCATGGTGTAATTACAACGGTATTGAAATAAATATGAACGACCGTTCTCAAATTATAGCGATAACCGACCGGAACAACAGTTATTCTTTGTATCATACCGTTGAAGAGAATAATCCAAACGCTTATCTTTGTTTTAAAAATTCTTTTTCCGATACAAAAATACTTGTTAACGACAAAGAGATATATTCCACCGACAATAATTCCAATTTAATGGAGCGGTCGCTTTTTCCTCTTGATTCGGCATCGCCGCAGCTTCATATAGCGGAGCTTGGCAGCATAAAAAGGGGAGATGTTATCACAATAAGCGTAAACATGAATTATGCCGGCGAGCCTTATAGTGTAAGCAATATAATGCTGGGAAACTTGGGTGATGTAATAAACGAGGTGTTTAAAAGCGATTTCTGGGGTATTATTGTCTGTGACGCACTGTTAATGCTTGGCATTGTACTTCTTGTGTTTTATTTTGCTTTCCGAAAGGCGGTTTCGCTTAAGGGCATTCATTACGCGGGGATTTATGCGGTTTTGGCTTCGGTTTACTCTGCGTCGGGAAGCATTGCGATCTCATCGTTTGACATTTTAAGTGCCGACGCGATGTATGTTATTCAGAATCTTTCTTTTGTAACAATGATCCTGCCTATCATTATGTTTTTTATGGAAAACACAAAATTCAGAAGTTCCGATACATTTTTACATGTAACTTCAATATTGCAGGCCGTTGTTATTGCTTTGGTATACATATTGGGAATGACGGGAATATCCGATATCCATCAAACTTTGGGCTTATCCGAATTTGCAATGTCAATTCAGCTTTTGCTGATATTTGCTGCTCTTATTTTTGACTTTGCCAAAAAGAATGAAAAGAGAAGCTCGGATCTGACCTTGATAATAGTATATTTTGTTTTTCTTGTCGGCTTGTCATTGCAGTTTTTCTTAAACAAGGGAAATTCTATACCGGTTCTGTTTACTCTCAGCTCTTTGTTTTTTACGGCAGCCGTGTTTATTATCAAAATATTGGATTTTTCAAAAGCATTGGAGCTTAGCAACAAGGTAAAGGCAATGGGAAAGATTGCCTTTACTGACGGCCTTACGGGAGTGGGAAATACTGCCGCGTTCAAAAAGAAGCTGAATGAACTTGAGATTGTAAAGGTAAATTTCCAGTCAATCGGTATAGTTCAGTTTGATATAAACAACCTTAAGACAATAAATGACACTCTTGGTCATGAAATGGGCGATAAGCTGATAACCGACGGTTCTGCGATGATAAACAAATATTTCGGCGAGATCGGAGATGTATACCGTACCGGCGGCGACGAATTTGTGGCGGTGGTCTACTGTGAAAACGCCTTTAAGCTGTGCAACGAAGCCATATATAAATTTGAAATGGCGATAAATCAATACAACTCGGACGAAACCCACAGGTTTCTTCTTCAGATAGCTTACGGCGCGGAGTTCTATCACAGCGACTCGTCGAATCACTATCTTACGCTGCGTGAGGTTCAGAAGCTTGCGGACGCGAAGATGTACGAAAAGAAGCGCGAGCTTAAGGAAATGGCAAAAATGGAAGGTCTTGAAGTAATAAGAACAAAATAAAAAGTATCGGAG